>DATIVB010000405.1:0-1920 GCA_035466375.1 Chondromyces sp. | reverse complement strand
TCGCCGCGGCCCTCGAGCTCGGCGGTGCGGTCCTGGGAGCGCTGCCGAGGCTCGAGCCGGGGGCGGGCGCGGGGCACCGCATCGTGCTCGAGCTCGCGGACGGGTCCGCGAGGGACGGCGTCGGGTCGGACGACGGCGCGGTGGAGGTTTGAATGGCCAAGGATCGGGTTCTTCTGGTGGACGACGAGGTGAACTTCCTCGAAGCGCTCGCCGAACGCATGCGGATGCGGGGCCTCGAGGTGACGTGCGCGAAGTCCGGGCGGGAGGCCCTGACCGCCGTCGAGGGGGCGACCTTCGACGCGGTGGTGCTCGACCTCGCGATGCCGGGACTGGACGGCCTCGAGACCCTGCGCCGGCTGCGTCAGATGCAGCCCGAGCTGCAGGTGATGATCCTGTCCGGCCGCGCCACCGTCCAGACCGCGGTCGAGGCCACCCGGCTCGGCGCCACCGACATCTTCGAGAAGCCCACCGACGTGGACACCCTGGTCCAGCGCATCCGCTCGGCGCGCGCCGCGCGCCTCGCCCACGACGACGAGGTCTCGCAGGAGCACATCGACGAGATCATGCGCACCAAAGGCTGGTAGGGACCGCCCGCAGTCTACCCGTGCGGCCCGACCCGGCGGGGCGACGTTCCGAGGCAATCAGCCGGCCGGAACCACCTCGAGCAACGGGCAGTGCTCCTCGGACGAGTCGCGGTGGGTCTCCGGGTGGGCGCACTCGAGGGCCCTGGCCTGGGTGGGGAAGATGCAATCTTCACCGATCGCGTCGTGCACGCCGGTCCTGCGGAGCACGTCGAGCACGTCGTCGCGGAGCCCGCTGACGCACACCTGAAGGCCGCGGCTCCGCAGGCGGTCGAACATCTCCACCAGCCCCTCGGCCGCGATCTCGTCGATCTTTTCCAGAGTGTGGCCGGCAATGATCAGGCAGCGAAGCTCGGGGAGGCTGTCGATCACGCCGTCGATGCCGCGGACGAAATGCTTGAGTGTGGAGTAGTCGAGCCGGCCGTCGAACCGAACCATCGAGACGTGACGGCACCGCGCCAGCGAGTGCCGCCGCGCGTCCCGCAACGAGCCGTCGGGGTGCAGGGAGAGCTCGGTGACATGAGGCAGCAGACTCTCGAGCGGACAGTCCTCGTCGTCCGGCGACGGGTGGGTCTCCCCCCACGCCTCCGCCAGCGCGCCGGTCACCGAGGGGTAGATGTCGTCGACCCCGATCGCGTCACCGACGCCACTCCGCGCCAGGGTCTCGAACACCGGGTCCGAGAGCCGGCACAGGGCGACCCGGTAGCCGCACCGGCGGGTGTGCCGCACCAGGGCGAGGAGGTTCTCCGCTTGAGCAGGCTCCAGCCTGGAGAGTGCGCTGCACACGAAAAGCACGGTCGTGACGCCGGCTCGGCCGCTCCGCCAGCGCTCGAACTCGGCGATCATCACCCCTTCGCCGGCGAAACCGGCAGCGTTGTCGAACCTCACGATCGCGACCGTCGGGCACAGCCGCAGGCCTGAGGACACGGCGTCGCGCAGGCCGCCCTTCGGGTGCACGCCGAGCTCGGTCAGCTGCGGCGCGAGCGGATGAAGCGGGCAGGCGCGTTCGTCAGAGCCGGCGTGGCTCTCGGCCCAGATCGACGCCACGGCGACGGCCTCGGTCGGATACAGGTGAGAGCCGTCTACAAGCTCCCCCTCACCTGCCTCGATGAAGGTCTGGACGACCCTGTCGGACATGTCGCTGAACGAGACCGCGAGCCGGTGCTTGCGGAGCTCCTTGGCCATCCGGCCGAGACGCTGCGCGCCCTCGATGTCGATCGAGCTCATGTCGTGGGCGACGATCAGCACATGGCGCAGGTCGGGGCGGTTCGCCACCAGCGCGAAGACCCACTCCTCCACGTAGCGCACGTTGGCGCGGTTGACCGGGCTTTCGATGCGC
>DATIVB010000404.1:0-8150 GCA_035466375.1 Chondromyces sp. | reverse complement strand
TCGTAGTAGCTCGAGATCACCCGGCCGAGCTTCGCCATCGCCAGCCGGGGGAACTCGTGGGTCTTGACGTAGATGCCGCCGGTGTCGTCGGACACGGTTCGCAGCCCGCGCTCCAGGGAGTGAAAGTCGGCGTCGGTGATGTCGAGGGCGAAGACCGAGGTTCGTGCGGCCGTGAGGGCCTCCATCGCCCGGCGATAGCCGTCGTCGATGGTGATCCACGGCCCCGCCGTCATGCGGCCGAGGGCGTAGCCGAAGAGCACGAGGGACTTCGGTCCGGGTATGGGCTGCAGGGCGGTGCCGATGAGCTCGAGGGCCGCGGCCATCGAGGCGGCGTCCCGGGCCTCGCCGGCGTCCAGGTGTGCCGCCAGCGACGGCCCGTCCGGGCCCGGCCGGGCGCGGCGCCCCTGGAGGATCCGGCTGGGAGTCAGCATGTCGGCGACGGCCTGGTGGTCGTCGGTGAAGTCGGCCCGCAGCTGGAGGTGGCTGCGGAACACCAGCAGCGCCACGCGGTCCTCCGGACCGAGCCCGGCCACGAACTCGGCCGCCTTGGGCGTCATCCGCAGCAGCCCCGAGGTGCGGGAGGCGTGGAAGGCGGGGTCGACCTGGAAGAGGACTGCGATCAGGCGGCCCTCCGGCTCGGGCGGCGCGGCGGCTTTCCCGGCGGACGCGGCGGTTGCGGCCGCGGCGGCGCCCGCGGTGGTGGGCACCCACGAGATCGACTCGACCTCGGCCCGGGCCCCCGCCACCTCGACCTCAAAGTCCTGCGGGCCGAGCCCGAGGAACGGCTCGCCGTCGGGTCCGACGACCCGCACCTCGGTCACGATCCTGCGGACCTCGACCTCTCCGCCGAACGCCGCCGGCGTCGGTTCCTGCGCCGCGGCAGCTGCGGCGGCGCCGAGCAGCAGCCACGTCGCAGCCGCCGCGCTGGACCGTCGCCCTCTGTGCAGAGGAAGCACGGCGAAATTGTACCCGGATCCGTCAGCCAAGGTCCGCGGCCGCCGCCGCGAAAGGCAGCGAGCGCCGAAAGTACACCTCGGCGCCCCGACGGCGAACCTCGACCTCGAAGGGCTCGAGGTCGAAGGGAGGCTCCGGCGGGATCAGAGAGAGCTCGTAGTAGCTGGAGATGGTGCGGGTGAGCTTGTCGACCGCGCTCTCCGGGAACTGGTAGGTCTTGATGTACAGGCCGCCGGTGTCGTGGCTGACGGTGCGCAGCCCGGCCTCGAGGGTGTGGGCGTCGGCGGACGTGATGTCGAGGGTGAAGACCGTGGCGCGGGCCGCGGCCAGAGCATCGATCGTCGGGTAGTAGCTGCCGCGCTCGATGACGGGGTGGCCGGGATTGTAACGCCCGAGGCCCCAGCCGAAGAGCACCACCGACTTCGGGCCGGGGATCGGGATGAGCGCGCGGCCGATCACCTCCAGGGCCTCGGTCAGAGTCGCCGCGCGGTCCGCGTCCTCCGGGTCGAGGAAGGCGCCGACGGCGGGCTCGGCGACAGGCGGCGGCTCGAGGCTTCCGGAGAGGATCTCGCGGGTGGTGAGCATGCGGGCCACCGCGTCGCGGTCGGGTGTGAAGTCGGCGCGGAGCTCGAGGTGCGACTCAAAGGTGAAGAGCGCGACCAGGTCCCCGGCCTCGAGGCCGCGCACGAAGCGCGCCGCCTGGGGCGCCATGCGCACCACGCCCTTGATGCGGTAGAGGTTGATGTCGGTCTGGAAAAGGACCACGACCAGGCGTGGCTCGCGGGCGGTGACGGACTGCCCGGCCGTCCGGCCTTCCGGCGGTTCTCCCGCGGCGGCGGCGGAGGTGGGCACAAAGGTGACTGACTCCACCGCCACCCGGCGGCCCCCGATCGAGACCTCGAAGTCGTCGGCTGTGAGGCCGGGGACCGGCTCGCCGCCGGCATCGACGACCCGCACCTCGAGCAGGATCCGCCGCACCTCGACGGACCCGCCGAACCGGGGCGGCTCCTGGGCGGCCGCCCGAGCCGCCGCGGCCGCCGCGATCGCGGCGGCCGCTCCGAACAGGGTGCGGCGGGCGATCGTGCGCAGGGTCATGGTCGTTGTACGGCGCTACCAGGCTCCGGTTCTGGGATCGCTGCCGATGCGCTCGAGCAGCACCTCGACGGCCCGCCGCAGCTGGGTGTCCTCGGTGGCCGAGCGGTCCTCGGCGGGAGGCTGCCAGATGACCACGTCGGGGACCGCGCCGTTGTTCTCCATGTTCGTGCCGGAGTCCGCCACGAACCACCCGCGGCCCGGCAGCCGGACGAGGGCACCGTCGAGGGTGGTGGTGCCGCCGGTGGAGATCACGGCGCCGAAGGTGGGCGAGCCCACCAGTGGGCCGCGCCCGAGGGTCTTGAAGGCATGCGAGAAGATCTCGGCGTTGGAGTAGGAGTCCTCGTTGCACAGGGTCGCGGCGGGACGCGTCCAGGCGGCCAGCGGCAGGCGGTCCTGCGGGTAGGCGCGGGTCGAAAGATCGGCGCCGCGCGGCACGGTGTAGGCGTGGCGTTCGACCATCAGCACCGCCATCAGGTAGTCGGTGGTCCAGCCCCCGCCGTTGGAGCGCACGTCGATCAGCAGCGCCTCCCTGCCGTCGGCGGCGGCGTAGAGCATGTGCTCGAACTCCTCGAACGAGGGGGCGCTCATGCCCTGGATGTGGATGTAGCCGAGGCGGCCGCCCGACCACTCCTCGGTGAGCCGCCGGCGCTCGCGGACCCACTGCTGGTAGCGCAGCTGCCGCTGCTCCCAGAAGCTGACCGGCGTCACCACCGCGGTCCGCTCGCTGCCGTCGGCGCCGCGCACCCGGATCGGGGTGCGCCGGCCAACGGTATCGGCGAAGAAACCGTAAACGTTGGCGCCGCTGTCGACCGCGGCGCCGTTGACCGCCAGCAACCGGTCGCCGGGGACGATGGCGACGTCGGTGCGTGCCGCGGGCGAGTCGGGCAGGACCTCGCGTACGAAAATGCCCTCACCGCCGGCCGCCGGGTCGAAGGTGACGCCGATGAAGCCGGTGTTGTCGCCGGGCGTGGCGGCGCGCCCGCGGGTGCCGGGCGGGTAGTAGCCCATGTGCGAGGCGTTGAGCTCGCCGAGCATCAGGTTGACGACATCGGCGAAGTCCTCTTTGGTGGAGGCCGCCAGCGCCCAGGGCCGGTACTTCTCGCGTTGCGCGGGCCAATCGACGCCGTGGAAGTCGGGGTCGTAGAAGCCGTGCTCCAGCGCCCGCCACGCCTCCTCGAAGACCGCTGCGCGCTCGAGCCTGGTGTCGACGACGTACCGGGCCTCGAAGGGGATCGGGTCGCCGGGCTCGCCGTCGAGGCCGACCCTCGCGATTTTTCCCTTGGCGTCGAGGTAGAGGACCGTCGTGCCCTTGCGGTCGAAGACGTACTGTGAGGGCTCGGTGCCGTCCCCGGTCAGGCGCTCGAGGTCGTCGCCGTCCCAGCGGACCTTGTAGAGGTCGCGCTCGCCTTCGTGCTCGGCGGCGAAGACGACGGTCTTCCCGTCGGGGCTGACGCGCGCCCCGCGCTCGTCGCCCTTCAGCGTCGTGATCCGGTGGACGCGCTCCCAGAGGCGGTCGAAGTCGATGGCGACCGTGGGCAGGTCGGGCTCGGACTCGAGGTCGGCGTCTTCGTCAGCTTTCCCGGACTTCTCCTCGGCGGCGGACTGCTCACTCCACAGCCTGAGCCACTCCGCCGGCGTGCGCTCGTGGTCGGCCCGCGTGAGCCAGACGCCCCAGATGTCGAAGGTGTCGTCGGCGCGCTTCGCGGTCCACACCAGCCGGCGCCCGTCGGGCGACCACCGAGGCTCGAGGTCGTCGTCGGGGTGGCGGCTGAGGTTGTAGGCCTCGCCGCCGCCGGCGGGGACGATCCATACCTCGGAGTTGAAGTGCTCGTCGGGGATCGAGTACGCGATCCAGCGCCCGTCCGGCGACCAGTCGAAGTCCGGCGCCTCCCAGTGGTCGAGGAGCACCGTCTCGGCGCCGCCCTCGATCGCCCGCACCACGAGCTGCCCCTGGCCGCGGATGAAGGCGAGACGGGTGCCGTCGGGCGAGATCCGGGCGCCGTACTCCTCGGCCGGGGACTCGGTCAGCCGGGTCTCCACGAAATCGAAGCTCTCCGGCCACGGCGTGTCCTCCGCCGATCTCCGCGCACGGTAGAGGTCGTTGTCGCCGCCCCGGGACGAGCTGTAGACCAGGGAGGTGCCGTCGGGCGTCCACCGCAGGTCGCGCTCGCGCTCGGGCGTCGAGCTGACCTGGGCGGTCGGCGGCTTGGCGATCGCCTGGTCCTCCTTGGAGGTGATGGAGGTGACGAAGACATTGCCGTGCACGATGAACGCGGCGAGCTTCCCGTCCGGGCTCACGGCGAGCTCATCGGCGCCGTCGCTGTCGGTTCGGCGCTCGACGGGGTTGCGGACCTGGTCGGCCGGGACCTCGATGACGAGGCGCCGCGGCGCGCCGCCGGAGGGCGGCACGGTCCACACCCCGTCCTCGAACTCGTAGGCGATGAGGCTGCCGTCGGCCGCAGCGCGCGGAAAGCGCACCGCCGAGCCGTCGTGGAAGCTCAGCTGGGTGGACGCGCCGTCTTCGAGGTCGAGGCGGAAGACGTTCTTGCGCCCGCTGCGCGAGGAGAGGAAGGCGAGCGCGCCGTCGCCGATCCACGACGGGCGGTCGTCGTCGCCATCGAAGTCGGTCAGCTTCGAGTAGGTCCCGTCGGCGTCCCGCAGCCAAAGGTCGCGGCTCGCGGAGCCGCGGTAGCCGCGCCGGGTCCACTTGGTCTGGCCGCGCACGAAGACCAGCGCCTCGCCGCCGGGCGAGTAGACGGCGGCCTCGCCGAAGGCGTCCTGGGCGAGGGCGGGCGTGCCGCCGGTCACGGGGACTGTCCACAGCTGCGAGCCCCACTTGACGCCCTCGGCGCGGTTGGAGCTGAAGAGGACGGCGAGCCCGTCCGGGGTGAAGTCGCAGGGCTCGTCCGCGGTCGAGGCGAAGGTGAGCCGGGTCGGCGGCGCGCTGCCGTCGGCGGGCATCACGAACACGTCGTCGTTGCCGTGGCGGTTCGAGGCGAAGGCCAGCAGCCGTCCGTCGCGCGACCACGTCGGGAATCGCTCGACGGCGGGGTGGGCGGTGAGGCGGCGAGCGGCGCCGCCGTCGGCGGCGACCAGCCACAAATCGCCCTGCCACGAGAACGCGATCTGTGAGCCGTCCGGTGACGGCGCGGGGTGGCGGGGCAGCGCGGCCTCGATGGCGGGCAGCGCCGAGCTGGCAAGCAGGACGACGACGGCGAGCAGCGCGATGCGACGGGACATGAAGCTCCTCCTGGTTGGTGGTCGGACGGGTAAACCGTGCGGAAACCGCCCCGGTGCCCCCGGGGCAGACTACCAGGACCGCCGTGCTACCCTGACCGCCGGTCATGGATACCCGACGATCGAAGATCTGGCTACCGCGCATCGGGTGGCTCGTCGTCATCGCCCTCCTGGTGGCGTTCGTCTTTGGATTGAGGCATCGTTCACAGCTCGAGATGAGCGGCCAGCAGGCGGTGCAGATGCTCTTCGTGCCGTCGGTGGAGCAGGGCACCCTGGTGCGCCGCGGCGACGAGCTGGCGCGCTTCGTCCGCGAGGACAGCGGCCTCACCCTTCGCTCGCAGGTGCCGACCAGCTACGCGGCGGTGATCCAGGCCCTCGGCGCCGGCCAGGCGGACGTGGCGTGGATCCCGGCCTTCGCCTACGTGCTGGCCAACGCCCGCTACGGTGCCGAGGCCCGCCTGCAGGTAGTGCGATCGGTGGATCGCTACGCCATCGTCGTCACCCGCTCCGGGGCCGGCGAGCCGACGCGGTTGGAGAATCTCGTGGACGCCCGGATCGCGGTGCCGAAGACGATCACGGGCCGCCTGCGGGCGGACCTCGTGGAGCTGCTCGACCGCACCGCCCCGGGCTGGGTCGAGGTGCCGGTCGCCGACGGCAAGACGGCGGTGTGGCGCCTGGTGGAGCAGCGCGACGTCGAGGCCGCCGCCAGCCGCCACGTGGTGTCGGGGCCCCGCGACCTGGTCGGCGACGGCCGCAAGGAGCTCGAGTACGAGCGGCCGGGCACTCTGCGCGAGACCAGCATCCTGCACACCTCCGTGCGCCCGCAGCCGGAGCTTTCGAACGTGTACTACGGGTGCGTCATGACCAGGGGCGACGAGGGCATCGACCGCCTCGAGGACCTCAACGGGCAGAGCTTCGCCTTCTCCGACGAGACCTCCACCTCGGGCCACATCTTCCCGCGCGCCCTGCTGCAGCGCTCCGGGGTGAGCCTCGGCCACGTGCTGTTCGCCGGCGGGCACCCGAACGTGGTGCAGGCGGTGCGCGACGGAAAGGTCGCGGGCGGCGCCACCTTCTACTCGCCGCCCTCGGCCACCAACCTGCGCGACGGCACCCTGGTGGGGGACGCCCGCTTCCTGCTGCTGAAGAACATGACGACCCCCGAGGAGCGCGAGAAGCTCCTCAACGAGGTCCGGATCATCGCGCTCACCGACCCGATCCCCAACGACGTGTGCTGCGTGCGCCGCGGCTTCCCGGAGACGGTGTGGCGGCAGTTCGAGGCCTCGCTGGAGCGCTTCCTCGACACCCCCGAGGGCCAGGCGGCGTACTACGACCTGGTGGCGGGGGTGGCGGCAGCGCCGTGCTCCGACGCCGACTTCGACGACTTCCGGACGGCGCTCTCGGAGGCCGGGGTGAGCGCCTCGGCGCTGCTCGAGGCCGAGGAGGCGAAGCTCGAGCGGCGGCGCCAGCGCGAGGGAGGCGGCGAGTGAGCGCGCTCCCGGCGCCTGCGGCCGGGCGCGCGGCGGCAGTCCGCATCGAGGGCCTCGGCATGGTCTACCCCGGCGGGGTGCGGGCCCTCGACGGCATCGACATGGAGGTGGCCGAGGGCGAGTTTCTGGCCGTCCTCGGTCTCTCGGGATCCGGGAAGTCGACCCTGCTGCGCTGCATCAACCGCCTCATCGACCCCACCGAGGGGAAGGTCTGGATCTTCGGCGAGGAGATCACCCGGTTGCGCGGCGGCGAGCTGCGGCGGCTGCGGCGGCGGGTGGCGATGATCTTCCAGCAGTTCAACCTGGTGCGGCGCCACACCGTGCTCGACAACGTGCTCTCGGGCAGCCTCGGCCGCAGCCGCCTGCTGCCGAGCCTCATGATGTCGTTCCCGCAAGGCGAGCGAGACCGCGCGCTGGCCAATCTCGAGCGGGTCGGGCTCGGCGACCGCGGCGGCAGCCGCGCCGATGCCCTGTCGGGCGGCCAGCAGCAACGGGTGGCGGTGGCGCGGGCGCTCATGCAGGAGCCGAAGCTCATTCTCGCCGACGAGCCCGTGGCCTCGCTCGACCCGGCGCTGCGGCACTCGGTGATGCGCCACATCGAGGCCCTCAACCGCGACGAGGGCCTGACGGTGATCTGCTCGCTGCACGACATCGACCTCGTGGAGCGCTACGCGACGCGGATGGTGGCACTGCGCGACGGCCGCGTGGTGTGGTCGGGCTCGCCCGCGGAGTTCGACCGCGACACCTTCCGCTCCATCTACGGCGAGGACGCCGAGCCGGCGTCCAACTCGGGCTTCTGACGATGGCCGGCCGACGACCGTCCGTGATCAGCCCGGCGCTCAGGACGAATCTCGAGCGGATGCAGTCCGTCGGCATCGACGCGGTGCTGATCACCACCGCGATCCTGATGGCCGAGCTGCTGGTGGTGGCCTTCTCCGGGCGTCGCGGACCCACCGGGCTCCTGCTCACCGCGCAGGAGATCCTCGACCTCCTCCACTACGCGTGGGCGACCGCGGCGGGCCTCGCCGGGGCGGTGCTGTGGAACCTGTTCGCGCAGTGGTTCGGGGCCTCGCCCGGACGGGCACTGGTGCGGGGCGTGCCCGAGGACGAACGCGATTTGCCGTGGACCATGACCCTGCGCGGCTGGTTCGCCGCGGTCTTCATCGAGCTCACCTTCTTCGCCGGCTGGCTGATCACCGAGCTCGACCTCTACGACTTCCTGACCAAGTTCGGCAAGGCGGCCGACATCGTGCGCGGGCTCATGCAGCCATCGACCGCGGTCCTCCACGAGGGCCTGGTGCTGCTGGTGCAGACCGTGTTCCTGGCCTTCATGGCCACCGCCTTCGCCATCCCGGTGGCCTTCGTGCTCGCCTTCCC
>DATIVB010000403.1:0-4563 GCA_035466375.1 Chondromyces sp. | reverse complement strand
GCCGAGGGCATCGCCGTGCTGCGCTTCGACTTCACCGGGCTCGGCGGCAGCGAGGGCGAGTTTGCGGACACCACATTCTCGTCCAATGTCGAGGACCTGGTGGCGGCTTCCGGGTTCATGGCCCGGGAGCTCGCGGCGCCGAAGATCCTGGTCGGGCACTCCCTCGGCGGTGCGGCCGTGCTCCAGGCGGCGGCGCGCATTTCCTCGGTCGCGGCGGTGGTCACCATCGCCGCGCCCGCCTCCACCGAACACCTGGCCGGCATGATCCGCTCGTCGGCCGCCGACATCGAGACCGCCGGCGAAGCAGAGGTCGAGATCGCGGGACGCAGCTTCAGGATCCGCAAGGAGTTCCTCGACGATCTCTCGGAAGTCAACATGAGCGAGGCGATCGCCGGGCTCGGACGGGCCCTGCTGGTGCTCCATTCGCCGCTCGACTCGACCGTCGGCATCGAGCACGCGAGCCGGATCTTCGAGACCGCCGGGCACCCCAAGAGCTTCATCTCCCTCGACCGCGCCGACCACCTCCTGAGCGACGCCGCCGACGGAAGGTACGTCGGCTCGATGATTGCCGCCTGGGCGCGCCGGTTCGTGGACACGCCCCAGGAGGAGACCAAGAAGGCCCGCCCCGGCGACAACCGGGTCCTGGCCCGTACCGAGAGCGGCTACCGGACGGAGATCCTGGCCAACGGCCACCCGCTGGTGGCGGACGAGCCGCTGCGCGTCGGCGGTACGAACACCGGTCCGACCCCGTACGAGCTGCTGGCGTCGGCGCTCGGCGCCTGCACCACCATCACCCTGCGCATGTACGCCGACCGCAAGGGTTGGCCGGTCGAAGCCGTCGAGGTGCGCCTGAAGCACGAGAAGGTCCACTGCGACGACTGTGCCGAATCCGAAAAGGCCGGCAGCCGGATCGATCGCTTCACCCGTGAGATCCGCGTCGAGGGCGATCTCGACGAGGCGCAGCGCGGGCGGATGTTGGAGATTGCCGACCGTTGCCCGGTACACCGGACGCTGAAGACGCCGGCGGAGATCGTGACGACGCTGGTGGAGAATTAGGAAGTAGGAATTAGGAATTAGGAAGTCCCGGCCGCCCTCCCGGTGCTCGGGTTGCCGGTCCCGCACCTGCGCGTGGCGTCATTGATCCGGTGTCTGGGGGCCTGCGGGGGCGCCTGAGGGCGGCGCGACCAGAGGCCTGATTTCGGCGGCCTCGCCGAGGCTCTGGATCAACTCCTGCACCTTGGCGCCGATCCGCTGCTGCGTCAGCAGCAGCCGCACCCGGCCCGCGGCTTCGTCGAGCGGTAGCACGCCGGCGGGCCGCTTCTCCTCGAGCTTGATCACGTGGAAGCCGAACTCGGAGCGCACGACCTCCGAGATCTGGCCGGGCTCGAGGGCGAAGGCCGCGGCGGCGAACTCCGGGACCATCTGCCCGCGGGCCACGAACCCGAGGTCGCCGCCGCGCTCTGCGGTCGGACCCTCGGAGACCTCTCGGGCGAGCTCGGCGAAGTCCTCGCCGGCCAGCGCCCGCTCGCGGGCGGCCTCGGCCTTGGCCCGCGCAGCGTCGGAGGTCTCCTGGTCCGCCTCGGCGTCGGCGGCGAAGATGATGTGGCGGACGTGCACCCGTTCCGGACCGCTGAACCTGGCCTGGTTCTCCTCGTAGTAGGCCGCCACCTCGTCGTCGCTGACCGAAACTGTCGAGGCGATCTGCTGCTCGATCAGGGTGCGCGCGAGGTCCATCTCCCTGATCATCTGCACGAACCGCTCGCGGCTCGAACCCATGGTCTGAAGTGACCGCTGCAGCGCGTCCCTGCCGCCGGCCTCCTCCTCGACCGTTTTGGTCATCTCCGCCACCCGGAGGTCGTTGACCTGGATGCCGCGGCGGCGGGCCTCCTGGGCGATCAGCTTCTGCTCGACCACCCGTTGTGTTGCCATCTGCACCAGCTCCTGGTCTTCGGGGACCTCGAGGTTCTGGGCCTGCAGCTGGCCGGAGATGTTGCGCATCACCATGCTGATGTCGGCGGCGAAGATGGTGTCGCCGTTGACCTCGAGGACCGGCGGGTTGATGTCCGCAGGCGGCGCGGGTGCGTCCTGGGCCGGCAGTGCCGCCGGCAGGGCGACGAGGAGCGCTGCGATGACGAAACGTGCATGTGCTTTCATGGTGGACCTTTCCGGTACGCTCGCGCGGTCTCGTGGGGGCGAGCGAAGCTCAAGGATAACATCATCGTCGCCGCAGCCGGGCGAGGTAGGCGCCGCGGGCGCCGCGGGCGCCGAGCTCGAAGTCGAAGTCCGAGGCGGCGGCGAAGCGCTCCAGGGTCCGGGGATCGACGAACAGCCAGGGGTAGGACCGGCCCTGCAGTCCGCGGTAGCTGAGCCGGAACTCGACCTCGCCGCGGTAGCGCGGTGCGGACCGCCCCGGCTGGAGGGAGGGCTCGTCCCCGGGCGGCACCACGAGCGAGAGATCGGCCGAGTCGCAGACGATCTGGCCGCCCGCGCGGAGCACTGTTCGGCTCGCCTCGAGGAAGGCGGCGAGGCCTTCGAGGCTGCCGACGAGGCCGATGCCGTGCATCATCAGCAGCAGCGTGTCGAAGCGCTCGCCGGCGACGGTCTCGAGGTCGCCGCAGCGCACATCGAGGACCCCGCGCCGGCGCATCACCTCGACGGCGTCCGGGGACACGTCGAGCGCGGTGACCTCGAGGCCGCGCTCCTGGAGCTCGAGCGCATGCCGGCCGGCCCCCGCCCCGAGATCGAGCACCCGGCCCCAGCACAGCGACAGCGCGCGCCGCTCGAGCTCGGGCAGCTTCTGGGCGCGCGGGCGGTAGTACTCCTCGACCGGGGTCACCTCCGAGTCCCAGAGGTCGGAGTGGACGACGAACTTCGCCCCGGTGTCGCCGCGCTGGTAGTCGCGCAGCGCCCGGCCGAGCGGCGCCCAGCGCGCGTCGAAGTCCTCCGCGGTGCTCAAGGGGCCGGGAGGGGCTCCAGGACGAGCTCGGCCGGCGCCATGACGCGCAGCACCGGCAGCAGCCCCACCGTTTCGTCCCAGAACGGAGTGCGGCGGTACCACCACAGGTAACGCGCGCGCCCGTCGGCGGCGAAGGACGGGTCCTCGAGGGCCCGCTCCCACTCCGCCCGCACCGCACCGTCGGCGAGCAGCTCGCGCGCCTGTGCCTCGAGGACCTCCGGGCCGATATAGATCTTGCGCTCGAAGAGCGACGACACCGCCCCCCAGCGGACCAGCGAGTCGGGGGCCTCGGGCTCGAAGAGCTGGACCGCGACCTCGAAGGCCGGCTGGTCGGCGGGCACCCACAGGCTGCCGGCGGGAACGCGCCGGCGCTCCATCTGCCGGCTGAGCTCGAAGCCCTCGACCATCACGGTCCCCTGGAAGGGGGCCGAGGCGAGCTTCGGCGCCGCGAGCCGGGTCGTCTCCACCTCGAGCTCGGCGGGCTCGGCGAGCCGCCGTGCCTCGAGGCCGTGGCCCGCCACCGCCGCCTCGATCTGCGGCCAGCCGGCGAGGACGAGGTAGCCGCGGGGCCGCGGCAGCGTCAGCTCGGGCACCGGAAAGTGGCGCCACTCGATCTCCACCTCTCGGATCTTCTCCGGATGGAAGTGCAGCCGCGGGCCGCCGCTGACCAACGACTCGACGGTGGTCCACTCGTGGGCCGGCCAGCGGATGGTCTCACCCTCCTCGGCCACGCCCCAGCGCACCACGACCTCGGACGGCTCGGCGCCGGCGCGGCCGCGGGCCACGGTGCGGGCGTCGGCGGCGGCGACCGCGCGCATGAGCTCGGTGCCGGCACGGCCGACCTCCTCGATCAGCTCCTCCATGAAGGCGCGGTTGGCCAGCACCCGGTCGCGGAAGGGCTTGTGGGCGTGCATCTCGATCAGGATCGAGGCCCGGTTGCGCAGCGGGAGGTAGCCCGAGGAGTAGCGGGGCTGGGCGACGTCCCAGATCATGCCCGCGGCGGGGTCGGTCCACGAGACGAGCTCCACGTAGGGCCCGTTCGGGTGGCCCGCCGCCGCGGTCGCGGCCAGCACCGGCGGCAGGTGGGCGTCGACCCAGGCGTCGACCGCCGGGTCGAGCTGCGGCGCCTCGGCCACCAGCCAGGTCAGGACCCAGGCGTGGTCGGAGCCGTTGGTGACGTGGTTGTCGACGTGGAGGTGAGGGTTCCAGGTCGCGATCAGCTGCGCCATGGCGCGGCCCTCGGGGCTGGCCAGGCGCAGGAAGTCGCGGTTGAGGTTGAGGCCGGCGGCGTTGGCGCGGTGGCCCATGCCCTCCACCGGACCGTTCTGGTTGGCGCGGTTGTACGGCGAGACGTTCTCGTGGCCGTCGGCGTTGTGAATCGGCGCGAAGAGGATGGTGGCGGCGTCGGCCAGCTCCGGCCGGCGGCCGAGCGCGATGTCGCGAAGGATCATCAGGGTCGCGTCCTTGCCGTCGACCTCGCCGGCGTGGATGCAGCTCTGCAGCAGCAGCACCGGCTTGCCGGACACCGAAGCGCTCTCGGGCGTGAAGGCGCCGTCTGACGACACGATCACCAGCGGCAGCGCCCGTCCCTGGCCCGAGCGGCCGAA
>DATIVB010000402.1:0-5906 GCA_035466375.1 Chondromyces sp. | reverse complement strand
GATCCAGCGCCTCGGCGCCGAGCGGACGATCGGCATCGACGTGCGCATCATGGCGGCCACCAACCGCGACATCGATGCCGCCCTCCGCGACGGCACCTTCCGCGAGGACCTCTACTTCCGTCTCGGCGTGGTGACCCTGGTCGTGCCCCCCCTCCGGGCCCGTCGCGAGGACATCGCGCCGCTCGTGCACAGCTATCTCGAGCGTTTTTCGCAGCAGCTCGGCCGGCCGGGCCTCGAGATCCGCGAGGACGCTCTGGCCGCCATGCAGGTCTACGCCTGGCCGGGACACGTGCGCGAGCTCATCAACGTCGTCGAGCGGGCCGTTCTGCTCGCGAGGGGGCCCGAGATCTCCGTTGAAGACCTCCCGCCGTCGCTGCTCTCGCCGTCGGCGCGCGCCGGGGTGTGGGCGGCAGGCTCCGAGGTTGCCCTCCAAGCAAACCTGGCACGTCTCCCATTCAAGGAGGCGCGCCGCGCGGCCATCCGTTCGATGGAGCTCGCCTACTTGAACGACCTGCTGGAGCGGACCGGCGGGCGCGTCGGCGAGGCCGCTCGTCAGGCCGGTCTCGACCCGCGATCGCTCTACGCCAAGATGCGCGAGCACGGTCTGCGCAAGGAGAACTTCCGTTCCCGAGATACCCGGCAGGCGCCGCGCACCGGGTCGTGAATGACGGACCGACACAACGAGCAGGCGGCATTGCCGCCGGCTCGTATCCGATCCCGAAGCACTCAGCTCAGCACCCGAGGGTCAGCTTGGCGTTCTCCAGGTCCGCCACGATGGTCTCGACCTCGCTTCCGAGGCTCTCCGCCATCGAGCCGGCCTCGACGAAGCTCTCGGCGTCGGCACAATCCCGTGCCGTCGCACCAGCTCCAGAGCAAAGTCCGTGCACAGCGCCGGACCCACGGGACGACCGCCTCGCTGATTTTTTTTCGGATCTTGTCTGCCGAAGATTTTGAGATTTCCGGCAAACCTTTGCCGATTTCACCTGAAACCGGCATTCCACGAGCCGGCATGGCCATCCCTGCCGGGCATGGTCGGCGCCGTCAGTCGAGGTGGCCGCGGTCGGAGTCGCCCATCTCGACGCCCCCGGCGGGGAAGTACTCCGACCAGCGGCGGGTGACCAGGGCGGCGGTCTCGGGATCGCAGAAGAGCTCCGCCGGGTAGGGCGGCTTCATCCGCGCATCGATCACCAGCGGCGCCGTGTACGCCAGGTGGTGGCGCTTCACCTCCACCCGCGCGGCGTGGATGTCGGCGGCGGGCTCGAAGCGGGTGAAGGTGGTCCACAGGAAGTTCATCGCGCTCGCGGCCGCCCGTCGCGGCTCGTCGGTGAGCACGACGAGCGGCCAGCCGGCCAACGCCGGATGGGCCGCGATCCGCGCCGCCGCCCCGGGCTCGTCGCGCCAGCTCGGCCCGCCCACGACCAGGCAGCCGCCGCAGAACACCCGGACCTCCCCCACGCCCGCCGGCAGCTCGGACGCCGCGAACTGCCGGGGCAGCTCGCGCACCGGGTCGCCGAGCCCGAGCAGGACCCCCTTCGAGCCCAGGTTCACCTCCGGGCCGGTGTAGTCGAGAGTGTCCATGGAGACGTTCGAGAACACGTACAGATCGGTCTCCGTCCGGGTTCGCGCGAGCACGTGCTCCAGGGTGCGGGGGAAGTCCCGGAGGTCCACCTCCCGGTCCGTCAGCATCAGGAACTTGGTGAGGCTCAGCTGCCCTTCGCCGAGGATGCGGAAGGCCGAGGCCATGGCCTCGCGGCGGTAGCGCTGGCGGACCACCGCGGCCGCCAGGGAGTGGTAGCCGGTCTCGCCGTAGGACCACAGGGACTCGACCGCCGGCATGACGAGCGGAAACAGCGGCGACAGCAGCTCCTGCAGGAGGTCGCCGATGAAGAAGTCCTCCTGGCGCGGCTTGCCGACCACGGTCGCCGGGTAGATCGCGTCCGCGCGGTGGGCCAGGTGCTCGAGCTCGAAGACCGGGTAGTCGTGGCGCAGCGAGTAGTAGCCGTAGTGGTCGCCGAAGGGCCCTTCCGGGCGCCGCGTCGCCGCCGGCACCCGGCCCACCAGCGCGAACTCGGCGTCGGCGATCAGGGGGTGCGGGCCGGGCCCTGGGCAGCGGCGGACCTTCCTGCCCGCCACGAGCGAGGCGAGCACCAGCTCCGGCACGTTCTCGGGCAGCGGCGCCACGGCTGCCAGGATCAAGGCCGGCGGGCCGCCGAGGAAGACCGTGACCGGCAGGTCCTCGCCGCGGGCCTCCGCCTTCGCGTAGTGGAAGCCGCCGCCCTTTCCGATCTGCCAGTGCATGCCCGTGGTGCGCCGGTCATGGACCTGCATCCGGTACATCCCCAGGTTGTGGCCGCCCCCGTCAGGGTCCTCGGTGTAGACAAGGGGCAGGGTCAGGAAGGGCCCCCCGTCCTCCGGCCACGAGGTGATCACCGGCAGGCGCCCGAGGTCCGCCTCCCGAGTCACGACCGCCCGAACCGGCCCCGCGGCCTGCCGCCGCGCCCCCAGGCGGAGCCCGGCGCCGAGCAGGTCGCGCGCCGACCACAGGTCGCGGGGACCCGGCGGGAACGCCGTCTGCACGAGCTCGACCAGGCGGCGTATCAGCCGCCCGGGGCGGGTGCCGAAGGCCAGTTGCGCCCGCCGGGCGGTGCCGAAGAGGTTCGTCACCACCGGGAAGTCGCGTCCCGCGACGCGATTGAACCGGAGGGCCGGTCCCCCGGCCGCGATCACCCGGCGGTGGATCTCGGCGATCTCGAGCTCGGCGCGCACCGGGACGTCGACGACGGCGAGCTCGCCGTCCCGTTCGAGGCGTCCTAGAAAGGCCCGCAGGTCCGGAAACACATCGTCGCGCATGCCGCGACGATAGCATCCCGAGTCCCGATCTCCATCTCGGACCAGCGGCCCGCCCGCCGAAGGTGTGCCGCGGTGCGGCAAAAACTGGAAGCGGCGCATCGCGGCACGCCCGGGCGACGCCACGCGCCGTCCCCGGCAGCCCACGATCGATCCCGGAATCGATCGCCGACATCACACACATCATTTATTATTTAGAGTAACTTAAATGCCAGAATCCAGGTGTCGTGGAGACCGGATCGCTTGACACCGATGCCGCACCGCGGTATACAGAGGGGGCACGCCGCACAGCGGCAAGCGGAACCACCGGCGTGGCCGGCATGTGGGGAGAAGGGCCATGATCCGACTCATCAAGAGATATGGGAGCCGCAAGCTTTACGACACCGAGGAGAGCCGCTACGTCTCGCTCGACGAGCTCGCGGCGTGGATCCGCAGCGGCCAGCAGATCCGGGTCATCGACAACAAGACCTCGGACGACGTGACCTCGCAGACCCTGACCCAGATCATCTCCGAGGAAGGCCGCAAGGGCACCGCCCTGCTCCCCAACGAGCTCCTCCACGAGCTCATCCGGATCGGCGAGGAGGCGGTCTCGTCCGGCGTCGAGCACCTGCAGGTCCGCATGGACAAGCTCGTGCAGGCGTCGATCGATCGCATCGGCCCGGTGCGCCGGGCGCGCGAGGAGATGGGGCGCCTGCGGGAGCGGCTCGAGGAGCTCGAGTCCTCGCTCGCCGCCATCGACATCGTGCGCCCTGACGACTCCAAGGGGG
Organism: Chondromyces sp.; assembly: GCA_035466375.1. Lineage (GTDB taxonomy): Bacteria > Acidobacteriota > Thermoanaerobaculia > Thermoanaerobaculales > Sulfomarinibacteraceae > Sulfomarinibacter. The sequence goes on along the minus strand of DATIVB010000402.1, from coordinate 2,292 downwards.
GCTCCGACGACGAGGACGCAACCTGAAGCCATGACGGCCGCCGCCTCGGGTGGGGGGTCCGCGTGATCAGCTCCCGCCGTTCCGCGGCCGCCATCGGGCTCGCCCTCGCCGGCGGCGGGCCCTCCGGCTCGATCTACGAGATCGGGGCCGTGCGCGCGCTCGACGAGGCGATCGACGGCCTCGATCTCAACGACCTTGCGATCTACGTCGGCGTCAGCGCCGGCGCTTTCATCACGTCCTGCCTCGCCAACGAGCTCTCGACCGCGCAGCTGTGCCGGGCCATCGTCAAGGACGAGCCCGGCGAGCACCCCTTCGTCCCGGAAAACTTCCTGACCCCGGCCTTCGGCCACTTCGTGAAGAGCGGCATGAAGGTGCCGCGCCTGCTCGCCGAGGCGTTCTGGGACCTGGCGAGGAAGCCCGCGGACACCAGCTTCCTCGAGCCCCTGACGCGGCTGGCGCGAGCGCTGCCGGTCGGCCTCTTCGACAACGACCCGATTCGCGCCTACCTCGAGAAAATCTTCTCCATCCACGGCCGGACCGACGACTTCCGCCAGCTCCGGCGCAAGCTCGTGGTGGTGGCCACCGACCTCGACTCCGGGCGCCCGGTGCGTTTCGGGGAGCCGGGGCTCGACCACGTGCCGATCTCGACCGCGGTCCAGGCCTCGACCGCGCTGCCCGGCCTCTATCCGCCGGTGCTCATCGACGGCCGCGCCTACGTCGACGGCGTGCTGTTGAAGACGGTCCACGCCTCGGTCGCCCTCGAGGCCGGCGCCGGCCTCGTGCTGTGCGTCAACCCGATCGTCCCGGTCGACACCATCCGGTCGGTCGACCTCGGCGTCATGCGGCGCGGCCAGCTCGCCGACCGCGGCCTGCCGGCGGTGCTCGCGCAGACCTTCCGCACCCTGGTGCACTCGCGGATGGGGGCCGGCATGGCGGCCTACGAGACCCGCTACGCCGACCGCGACGTGCTGGTCTTCGAACCCCGCCGCGACGACTACGAGATGTTCTTCACCAACGTGTTCTCGTTCGCCAACCGCAAGGCGATGTGCGAGCACGCCTACCGCAGCACCCTGCGCAAGCTGTGGCGAAACCGCCGCCGCATCGAGCCCGTCCTCGAGCGCCACGGCCTGCACCTGCGCAACGACGTCCTCGAGGACGAGCACCGCGACCTCTGGCAGTCGGTCGAGCTCCAGAGCCGCCGGCGCCGCCTGCCCCCGTCCCACGTCAAGGACCGGCTCGACAAGGTCCTCGCGCAGATCGAGGCCATGGTCACGGACGCAGGGAGCACTTAGGAATGAGGAATTAGGAATGAGGAATTAGGAATGCCCCCCTGCCACCTGATTTCGCGATTTCCACCCACTTCTCAGTTCCCAGGGGGGGTGGGCGGTCATTCCTAATTCCTCATTCCTAATTCCTAATTTTTAATTTTTAATTTGGAGTCTTGCGGCTTCGCCGGCTGCCTACGGCTTCGGATTCAGGCGCTCCTGGAGGTCGCGGGCGAGGACCGGGTCGAGCTTCTCGAGCTCGGCGAGCGAAGCCGCCGCCCCGTCGCGGTCCTCGAGATAGAGCTGCGCCAGCCCCAGTCCGTAGCGGGCGCGGGCGTTGCCGGGGTTGCGCTCGACCACCGCCGCGAACCACCGCGAGGCCTCGGCGTACTGCCCGAGGTGGTAGCGGGCGACGCCCAGGCACAGCTGCGCCTCCTCGTCCTCCGGAAGCAGGGCCACGGCGCGCCCGCACACGTCGGCGGCATCCCGGTGCCGCCCCTGGTGCTCGTACACGACCCCGAGCTGGGTCAGGGCCTCGACGAGTTGTGGATCGTTGACCGCGGCCTCCGCGAAGAAGGACGCCGCCTCGTCCCAGCGCTGCCGGGCCTTCGCCAGCTCGCCGAGCGCGAGCAGCGCCTCCGAGCTCGTGGGCTTGATCTCGAGAGCCGTTTCGAGTGCCAGGTGCGCGTCCTCGAAGAGGCCGAGGGCCGCCGCCGCCGAGCCGATGCCGAGGTTGGCCTGGAAGCGGAGCTCCGTCGTGGTGGCGCGCTCGAGCGCCCGCCGATAGTGCTCGAGCGCGACCTCGTAGGCTCCCTCCCCCATCGCCGTGTAGCCGCGCTTGAGCTGGTCGAGCGCCGACGACGAGCCCAGTCCGACGTCCTGCGCGCGCACCTCGCCAACCGCCGCGAGTGAAGCCGCTGCGAGCACAACGGCCAGGACTGTCCGGAACACACGGCGCAGTGTGGGCGACACCATCGGGACCTCCTCGAGCGCTGCGCGGCGCAAGCCCATTCTATCGTGCGGCCCG
>DATIVB010000401.1:0-1528 GCA_035466375.1 Chondromyces sp. | reverse complement strand
CGCCGAGATCCACTCCGACATCATCCCCGTCGGCCGCGCCGACATGGTGCTTTCGGTGGAGCCGCTGGAGGTGCTGCGCTACTGGCACTACCTGCAGCCCGGGGGCTGGGTCGTGACCAGCACCACCCCCTACGTCAACATCCCGGACTACCCCGAGATCGAGGACCTCCTGGCGCGGCTCGCGGCCTTCGACAACATCGTCATGGTCGACACCGCACACCTCGCCCGCGCCGCCGGCAATCTCAAAGCGCAGAACATGGCCGCGGTCGGCGCGGCCTCGCCGCTGCTCGACTTCGCCGAGGACCGCCTGCTGGCCTTCGTCGAGCTGCTGTTCTCCCGCAAGGGCGAGAAGATCGTCGCGGTCAACCAGCGTGCCTTCCGCTACGGCCGCGCCGCGGGGCTCTTCTTCCGCGGGCTCGTCGACGGCGGCATGGCGCGCCTCGCCGCCGTGAAGCTGTGCGCCAAGCTCGATCCGGAGTCCACCGATCCCGCGCTCGCCGCGGCCTGGGCCGAGGGGATCGGAAACGACGAGGCGAAGCTGGCGGCGGTCCTGGCCGAAAAGGACGCCGTACCCGCCGACCGCGCCGCCGCCTACGCCTGACCACGACGAGGGCGGACGGCGGGCCGCTGCAGGCCCCGGGCCGCCACGGGAGATCCAGATGCCATCCATCGACACTGCGCGGATCGAAGAAATACTCAGGGCCGCCCACGCCGAGGGGCGCGACAGCCTCTACGAGCACGAGTGCTACCGCCTGCTCGAGGCCACCGGCGCCGAGGCCGCACCGAAGAGTCGGCTGGTGCGGCTCGGCGACAAGCCCACGCCCGCCGACCTCGAGCACCTGAGCGGCGACAAGGTCGTGCTCAAGGTCGTCTCCCCTGACATCACCCACAAGACCGAGGCCCGCGGCGTCCGCATCGTCGCGCGCGAGATCGGCGCCGTCGAGGCGGCCTTCGAGCTCATGCTGCGGGAGGTCCCCGAGGCCTACGCCGCCTTTCTCGAAAAGCACGAGGGCGAGATGCCGGACGCGCTCGCCGGCCGCCGCGGCCGCGGCCTCGAGCAGCGGCTCGGCGACCGGCTGGTCGGCATCCTGCTGTGCAGCTTCATGCCGCCCGACGCGCAGGGCTTCGCCACCGAGCTCTTCGTCGGCATCCGCCACACCGCCGAGTTCGGGCCCATCATCTCGGCCGGCCTCGGCGGGGTCGAGATGGAGCTCCTGGCGCGGCAGACCCGGAAGGGGGCCGCGGTCGCCATCGCCCCCACCGGCACCATCGACGGCGAGCGCTTCTTTTCGCTGTTCGCGAAGACCCTGAGCTACGAGCGCCTCTCCGGCGCCATGCGCGGCTCGCGGCGGCTGCTCGACGACGCGATCCTGGTCGAGTGCTTTGCGGCCTTCATCGACCTCGCCAACCACTTCTCGGCGCTCAACCCCGACGCCCCGTTCCACCTCCAGGAGCTGGAGGTCAACCCGTTCTCCAGCTCCGGCGGCCGCATGGCGCCGCTCGACGGCGTGTGCCGCTTCGGGCCTGC
>DATIVB010000400.1:0-4764 GCA_035466375.1 Chondromyces sp. | reverse complement strand
TACGCGTTACGCGCACGTTACATTGACGTGCGGCGGATGGAGGCTGCGTGTACCCGGTGATGCTCGATGTCCGGGGCAGGAAATGCCTGGTGGTGGGTGGCGGTGGGGTGGCCCTGCGCAAGGTGCAGGGCCTGCTGGAGGAAGCTGCGCTGGTGACGGTGATCGCGCCCGAGGTCGTCGGCCCGCTGGCGACGATGGCTGCGCAGGACGAGATCGCGCTCGAGCTCCGACCCTACGACGGCGACGCGGACAACGGCTGGGCCCTGGTCTTCGCCGCCACCGACGACCGCGAGGTCAACGCCGGCGTCTTCCGTGATGCCGAGCTGGCGGGCGTCTGGTGCAACGTCGCCGACGACCCGGAGCTGTGCTCGTTCCACCTCCCGGCACGCATCCGGCGCGGGCCCCTGCAGCTCGCCCTGGGCTCGGGCGGCGAGGCGCCGTTCGCGATCCGCAGGCTGCGCCAGCTCCTCGAGCGACGGCTCGGCGAGGAGTGGGCCGAGTGGTTCGATGCCGCGGCGCGGTACCGCCTTGCGGTCCGCTCGCTGAGCCTGGACTCGAGCCGGGAAAACGTCCTCTTCGACCAGTTCTTCGCGGCCACCGTCGACGGGGACCGTCTCACCGCCCGGGTGCCCACCGCGGCCGAGGAGCAGACCTGGCTCCAGGCACCGGTGGACCACCGCGCGGTCGAGGAGCGGCGGCCGCGCCACGCCGCCGGGGCCTGCCGCGACGAGCGCCACGGCGAGGGTTTCGTTTCCCTCGTCGGCGCCGGTCCGGGCTGCCCCGGCCTGCTCACCGTCCGCGGCCGCAGGCGTCTCGCCGAGGCCGATGCGGTGGTCTTCGATCGCCTCGCGGCGCCGGCCCTGCCCTGCGACCTGCCGCCGACCGCCGAGCTGCACCCGGTGGGCAAGGTGGCGGGCATCCACCCCATGCCGCAGGAGGAGATCAACGCCCTGCTGGTGCGGCTCGCCCGCGAGGGCAAGCGCGTGGTCCGCCTCAAGGGCGGCGACCCGTACGTCTTCGGCCGCGGCGGGGAAGAAGCCGAGGTGCTGGCCGAGGAGGGCATCCGCTTCGAGATCGTCCCCGGGGTGACCTCGGGCATCGCGGCCCTGGCCTGGGTCGGCATCCCGGCGACCCACCGCCGGGAGGCGGTGCGGTTGACCCTGTTGACGGCACACGAGGCCCTCAAGAGTGACGGGCCACAGGTGCGCTGGGATCTGCTCGCCATGGACCCGCACGCGACGCTGGTCGGCTATATGGGCGTGACCGCCCTGCCGGCGGTGGTCGGCAAGCTCCTCGAGGCCGGCATGCCGCCCGACACCCCGGCGGCGATGGTCGAGCGCGGGACCACCGCGGGCCAGCGCCACGTTGTGTCGACGCTGGAAGATCTGCCGAGCGCGGTCGAACGGGAGGGCATCGGTCCGCCGGCGCTGTTCGCCATCGGTCCGACCGTGCGCCACTCGCAGCACCTCGACTGGTACAACCGTCTGCCGCTGGCGGGACAGCGCCTGCTGCTGGCGGCGACCGACCCCCGGCTCGCCGCGACGCTCGAGGACGCCGGCGCCGACGTTCTGGAGCTCCCGTCGGCCGCTTCTCCCGCGGCGCGGGTGGTGATCGCGGCGATGCCCTTGACGGGCTGCGTCGTTCGCGACCGTGCGGAGGTGGATTGGCTCGACCGGGAGCGGGACAACCCGGGCTGGGGCCCGCATGTGACTGCGTGGTGCCTCGGTCCCGAGGCGGCCGAAAGGGCGCGCGAGCGCGGCTGGCCCACGGTGGTGGAGATCGAGGAGGGCCTCGAGTGCAGCGAGCTGGTGAGCCTGCTCGCGTCTCCGGGGACCTCGCGATGAAGAGTCTGCCGCGTCGCATGCGACGAATTCGCCGCCGCCGCGGTGCCGGCGGACCTCGGAGCGGCGAACGATGATCAAGCTCGGCCTGCGGATCCGCTTCTTTCTCTACTCCAACACCCTGATCGCCGTGACGATGACCCTGGTCACGGTCTTCGGCACCATCCACGAACGGCGGACCCTGAACGAGGCGATCGTCCGGCGCGGCCACAGCCTGGTCGAGGCGATGGCAGTCTCCCTCACCGACATCGAGCTCCTCGTGGCCTCGGAACGAGCTGCCGACGAGAACTGGATCGAACACTACATCTCCGAGATCCTCCGCCGCAACCAGGACGTCATGCAGTATGTGATCGTGACCGATGCTGCAGGCGTCGTGACCCACTCCAGCCTGAGCGGGCTCGTCGGCCGGCCCTTCGAGCGCGCGCTGACGGGCCGCGAGGCGATCGAGCTCGCGCGCAGCTCGGACGGGCTGGTGGTGGACGACGAGCGGGTTCTCGAGGTCCGCGCACCGCTCATGCTGTCCGACGGTCCGGTGGGTTCGCTGGTGGTCGGTTTTTCGCTGCGGCCCATCGAACGGAAGGTGCGCGAGGTGGCCGGGCAGGCGGCGCTGATCGCGCTGCTGCTGATGCTCGGCAACTCGATCATGACCGCGCTCTACGTCGAGACCCTCATCCGCCCGATCATCAACCTCAACCAGACGATGAAGAAGGCGGGTGAGGGCAATCTCACGGTGCGCGCGCCGACCCGTCGCGGCGACGAGGTGGCCGAGCTCGGCGACGTCTTCAACCGCATGATGGACGAGCTCGAGGCGGCGCGCGAACGCGAGGAGCTGCAGCGCGCGCAGCTCGCCCACACCGAGAAGATGGCCGCCGTCGGCACCCTCGCCGCCGGCGTGGCGCACGAGGTCAACAACCCGCTCGCCGGCGTCCTCGCCAGCATCGAGAACATGCGTGAGAACCCCGATGACGAGGAGATGCGGGACCGCTACCTGCTGCTGATTGCCGACGGCCTGAAGCGCATCGAGCGCACGGTGGCCAACCTGCTCAACTTCGCCCGGCCGCGCGAGATCCGGCTCGAACCGACCTCGGTCAACCACAACCTGCGCCACGTGGTCGAGTTGGTGGGCTACCAGCTCAGGGCGGCCGGGGTCGAGGTCAAGCTCGATCTCGATCCGAACCCGGCGGTGGTCGAGGCCGACCACTTCCAGATGGAGCAGCTGTTCCTGAACCTGGTGCTGAACGCCCTCGACGCGATGCGCGACGGCGGCACGCTCTACCTGCGGACCCGGGTGCGCGGCGGCAAGGTCATCGCCGAGGTCCGCGACACCGGCCACGGCATTCCCGCCGAGGTCCGCGACCGGATCTTCGATCCCTTCTTCACCACCCGGGACGTCGGCGAGGGCACCGGGCTCGGCCTGGCGGTGAGCGGCTCGATCGTCGCCGCCCACGGCGGCCACATCGAGCTCGAGACCACGGTTGGCAAGGGAACGACCTTCCGTGTCATCATGGCGGCGATGCCTGGTGAATGGGACGAAGCGGAGGCCTCGTGAAGATCTGCGGCCACCGCCTGCTGATCGTCGAGGACGAGCCGTTGCTGCGGATCACGATGGCCGACGCCCTGCGCAAGGAGGGCTGGGCGGTCGACGTCGCCGAGGACGGGGTCAAAGGGGCGGCCCTCTTCGAGCAGCACCAGCACGACCTCGTGCTCACCGACCTGGTGATGCCGCGGCTGGGCGGGATCGAGCTCTTGAAGCGCATCAAAGCGCTGAGCCCGGACACCACGGTCGTCATCATCACCGCCCACGGGACGGTCGACCGGGCGGTGGAGGCGATGCGGGAGGGCGCCACCGACTTCATCGCCAAACCCTTCTCCATGGCGCAGCTCGTGGTCCGCCTCAGCAACGTGTGCTCGGTGCGCGTCCTGCGCGAGCAGAACGTCCGCCTGCAGGCGCAGCTCGAGCAGCGCCACTCCTACTCCAACATCATCGGCAAGTCCAAGCCCATGCAGGAGGTCTTCGACCTGATCCGGCTGGTGGCGGATTCCGACGCGTCGGTCATCGTCAGCGGCGAGAGCGGCACCGGCAAGGAGATGGTCGCGTCGGCGATCCACTTCAATTCCTCGCGCCGGACCAAGCCGTACCTGCGGGTCAGCTGTGCGTCGCTGCCGGAGTCGTTGATCGAGTCCGAGCTCTTCGGCTACGAAAAGGGGGCCTTCACCGGCGCCAGCGAGCGGCGCATCGGACGTTTCGAGGCGGCCAGCGGCGGCACCCTGTTCCTGGACGAGATCGGCGAGCTCCCGCTGACCTTCCAGGTCAAGCTGCTCAGGGTATTGCAGGAGCGGCAGATCGAACGCCTCGGCTCCAACCGGCCCATCGACGTCGACGTGCGCATCGTGTCGGCGTCGGTGCGATCGCTGGAGGAAGAGATCCGGGCCGGAAGGTTTCGGGAGGACCTCTTTTTCCGGATCAACACGGTCTCCATTCAGCTGCCGCCCCTGCGCGAGCGCCGCGAGGACATCCCCCTGCTCGCCGAGGCCTTCCTGCAGGAGTTCGCCCTCGACCGGCGGCGGGAGATCGAAGGCTTCACCGAAGAAGTGATCGAACGCTTCGAGCTGCACTCCTGGCCCGGCAACGTGCGCGAGCTGCGCAACGTGATCGAGCGGGCGGTGCTCTTCTGCCGCGGTTCGGCGATCACCGTCGACGAGCTGCCGCCGAGCCTTCGCGGCGGGTCGCCGGACGCACCCCTTGTTGACTCGCCGCCGGTGGTGCCGATTCACCAGGCCGTCGAGCGGGCCGAGGCGGACGCCATCCTGGCGGCGCTGTCGGCGACTCAGGGTCGTCGCGCAGAGGCGGCGGACCTCCTCGGCATCAGCCGCAAGACCCTGTGGGAGAAGATCAAAGGACTCGGGATCTCGGTCGATTGAA
>DATIVB010000399.1:0-1896 GCA_035466375.1 Chondromyces sp. | reverse complement strand
GACCAGCCGTTGTCCGGCAGGCGCTCGAGGTCCTCGCGGTAGACCTTTTCGGCGTCGGCGTAGCGCCCCTCCTGCATCAGGGTCGCACCCAGGGCGTGGCGGATCGGCTGGATCCAGTCCGGCGGCTCGTCGTAGTTGAGCTCGTCCTCGAGCGCCGCCGCCTCGTACAGGGCCGCGATACCGGCCTCCTCGGCGCCCTCACGGTAGAGGATCTCGCCCTCCACCAGGCGCTCGGCCACCGCCAGCAGGTCGTGCGCCATGTTGTTGCCGAAGAACGCCTCCTCGGGCACCGCCTGCCGCTGCTCGAGGAACGCCTGCTGGGCTTCCCGCGCCTCCTCGGGCCGGTCGAGCGCGGCCAGCGCCACCGCGCGCGCCGCGTGGTGGATGGCTCGCGTGAAGGGCAGGTAGTCGGCGGGCTCGGGCTCGTCGAGGATCTCCTGCCAGCGGCCGAAGCGCATCATCACCTCGTAGGGCATGGCGACGAATCCGTCCGCCCAGATGGCGTTCTCTCGCAGCCAGCCGGTGGGGATGTCGCTCACCAGCTCGCGGATCGAGCGCATCGCCACCTCGCTGCGCCCGACCATCATCGCTGCGTAGGCCTTCATGTGGTGGTTGTGCGACATGTAGAGCCGGTAGAAGTCGGGCGGCACGAGGGCGGCGTCCCTGTAGGCGCGGTCGGCCTCGATGGCCCTGGTGTTGGCGACGATCGCTTCCTGCCAACGGCCGCGGCGGACGTCGATGTGGGACGGCATGTGCACCAGGTGGCCGAGACCCGGCACCAGGTCGCGCAGGCGATCGGCGGCCTCGTCCGCCCGTCCCGGGTCGTTGGACGCCTCGACGGTGTGGATGTAGAGGTGCAGGGCCAGCGGGTGCTGCGGGTGGCGCGCGATCACGTCCTCGAGCAGCGCCACGATCGGCGGCGTCCACTCCTTGGGCTCGCCGTCGCCCGTCCACAGGTCCCAGGGATGGAGGTCCATCAGCGATTCGGCGTACAGCGCGCCGACGTCCGCGTCGTCCGGGAATCTCGCGAAGACCCCCTCCATCGCCTCCGCGTAGGCCGCGTCCAGAGGGGCTCGATCTTCGGGCTGAGGCGAGGCGTAACGGGTCGTGACCGCCTCGATCAGCGCCCGGTCGGCGCTCTCCTCGAGCTTCTCGGCCAGTCGCGCAGCCTGCTGTGCGGCCGCGAAGGCCGTCGCCTCACGCTCGGGTGGCACCGCAGGGTTGTTGATGTGCGGTCCGTTCGCGTAGGCGATCCCCCAGTAGGCCATGGCGCACTCCGGGTCGATCTCGGCCGCGGTGCGGAAGGAACGGATCGCCTCGTCGTGGTTGAAGGCGTAGAGGAAGGCCAGCCCCTGGTCGAAGTAGCGCTGCGCCTCGGCCGAGGCCGTGGCCACCGGGCGGTGGTGAGGACCGGTGCCGGCGAAGAGAGGCTGAGTCGCGGTCGGCGGGTCGGCGGGCGCGGCGCCGCAAGCTGTCAGGACCACAATCGCCAATGCAGCTGCGAACCGCCGAGGGCGGATAAAGCGTTTGAGATTCATTTTCATATTCTCCTGCGGCCAAGGTTGCACATTCCGACCGCCGATGCAACCCGTGGTGGCCGCCCGGCGCCGATTGATGCGCGTCAAGGCGCTGGCGCCACCGCCCTGTCATGCTTCATGGGTGACGAAGGAGCCACGACGCCTGCGACGGGAGCGCCGCACGGTGCGCGCGATGGTCGAGATGTACTGCGCCCACCACCACGGTGCCGCCGGCCTCTGTCCGGAGTGCCGCGAGCTCGCCGACTACGCCGACCGCCGTCTCGACCTCTGCCCCTACGGCGGCGAGAAACCGGCCTGCACCAACTGCCCCATCCACTGCTACCGGCCCGATCCGCGCGAGCGGATGCGCGAGGTGATG
>DATIVB010000398.1:0-8646 GCA_035466375.1 Chondromyces sp. | reverse complement strand
GATGCGGTAGTAGATCGAGCCGTCGCTGCGGTAGGCGTGCCCGGCGGCTTCGAGACGCTCCACCAGCTCGACCATCTGCGGGATGTAGTCGGTGGCGCGCGGGTAGTGCTCGGCGCGCTCCACCCGCAGGGTGTCGAGGTCGGCGAAGAAGGCCTCGATGTAGCCCTCGGTGTAGGCGCGCAGCTCGAGGCCGGCGGCCTTGGCCTCGCGGATGGTCTTGTCGTCGATGTCGGTCAGGTTCATGACCTGGGTGACGCGAAGGCCCGCGAGCTCGAGGGTGCGGCGCAGGATGTCCTCGAAGAGAAAGGTGCGCAGGTTGCCGATGTGGGAGTAGTCGTAGACGGTGGGCCCGCAGGTGTAGAGCCGTACGTGGCCCGGCTCCAGGGGCTCGAATTCCTCGAGGCGGCGGGTCAGCGTGTTGTAGAAGCGCAGCGGCATGTCGGCCATCGTCCCTCCGGAGAGGGGATTGTACACGGCTGCCGGAGGAGCCATTTGGAATTTGGGATTTGGGATTTCGGATTTCCACCCGCCGGCTCAATCGAATTAGGAATGAGGAATGCCGCCTCTCGGCCATCGTTTGAACGTTGGAACGTTAAACGTTGCCAGCCGCCCGCCCCGGCAGCATCGAATTCTCAATTCTCAATTCTCAATTCTTGATTTTTCGCCCACCCGCCCACGCATCTCGGATTTCGGATTTCCTCCCGCCCGCCCAGTTGGGCTTTCCCATGGTTCGAACGTTGGAACGTTCAACGTTGAACGTTTCACCCTCCCGCCCGGCCCGTGACGGGAGGGCATCCACGCTCCGTTCGTTGGAGGCGAGGAGTCTATGGCGTTTTAAGTCCGGAATGTAGGCGGAGGCTTCAGCCTCCGCGAGGAGCGCGATGACGGCAAGAATCGCGCTTGCGTTCCCCGATGCCACGATGGCGGGCGCTGAAGCACCCGCCTACAACGGGTGGGACGTCAACGACATCCCTCCACCGACCGGGCGGGGGAATTGGAACGTTGAACGTTGGACGTTCGGACGTTTGAACGTTCTAACGACGGGATCGCGGTCGGGTGGGCGGGAATTCCGAATTCCGAATTCCTCATTCCGAATTCGAGAATCTGCTCGATGACGCCCGCAGGCGTCACTCGAGCAGATTCTCGCGGATGTAGGTGAACTTCCCCTTGTTGACCAGCCCGAAGCCCTCCTCGAACTCGTTGATGAGTCGGGACACGGTCTCGCGGCTGGTGCCGATGGAGTGGGCGATGTCGGAGTGGGTGGGGCGCCGGACGACGACCCAGCCGTTGCCGAGGCGCTGGCCGTGGTCGAGGGCCATGTCCAGCAGGTAGCGCGCGAGCCGACCCGCGACGTCCATGTAGGCGAGCGACTCCATCTTCGAGTTCGCCCGCCGCAGGCGGCGCGAGAGGATGGCCATCAGCTTGCGGGAGATGCCGGGGCTCGAGGTGAGCAGGTGGTCGAAGTCGTCGCGCTTGATGATCAGCAGCTCGACCTCGGTGATCGAGACCACCGACGCCGATCGCGGCGCCGCCTCCAGCAGCCCCATTTCGCCGAAGACCTGGCCGGCGCCCAGCACCGAGAGGATGAACTCCTTGCCGTCGGACGAGGTGGTGACGACCTTGACCCTGCCGCCGACCACCAGGAAGATCGAGTCCGCCGGGTCGCCCTCGTGGAAGATGGTGGTGTCGGTCGGCGCCGAGCGCGTCTGGGCTAAGGCGGCGATCTCCTGGAGCTCGGTCTCGTTGAGCTCCGAGAAGAGCTCGATCCCGGCCAGCAGCGTCGGCGCCTTCTCCTTCATCCGATTTCCTCGGCCACCATGTCGATGACGATTTCGGCGACCAGCTCGCCGGAGATCGGGGCTTCGAGCCGCACGCAGTCCTCGGCCGGGCCGTCGCACCAGTTCGGCGGAGGGGCGTCGAGCAGTTGCCCCAGCCTGGTGACGGCCGTCCTCACCTCGCGGGGGGTCGCCGCGCGGTCCGGGTCGAAGCGCGGCTCGAGCGGGTCCGTGTCGAGGAGCCCGAGCCGGGCGGCCGTCAAGATCTCGCGTTGGGATGGCATATCGACGATGTCCGACAACAATGGTACCTGTCCGCCGGGCATAGTTGCCACCCTCGGCGCCAAACTGACCAGGATTATTGCCAACCCGGCGCGGTCGAGCGAGTCGGCGTCGAGGGCTTCGCGGACGTAGTCGGGCATGACCGAGACCCGCCAGCGCAGCTTGGCGGCGCGCAGCCCGGGCGCCTTCTCGGGTCGGCGGTCGGGCAGCTCGCCGTAGAGGTTCATCGCCGTCAGCCAGTCCTCGTCCTCCTCGGCCAGTTGGATCGCCCTGAGCAGGGCCTCGGGGTCGTCCTCGAGGGACGAGTAGATGCGGATCGCGGCGCTGTGGTCGCCCCGGGCCTCGGCGATGTCTCCCGCCAGGAGGATGACCTCGCGGTCGCGGGGCAGTCTCGTCAGGGCCGCCTCCGCGCGGTCGAGCTCGCCGAGAGCGGTCAACGACCGGGCCTTGACGAGCAGCGCACTGCGATTGTCGGGCTCGATGGCGAGGGCGGGAGCGAGCGCCTCGACCGCCGCATCGGGACGGCCCTCCCCGAACAGCCGCTCGGCGGAATCGACGCGGTCGCCGATGAAGCGCCGGCGCAGCTCCCGGGCACGCTCCTGCCAGCGTTTGACGGGCCACAGCTCGGCCCCGCGCTCGGCGGCCTCGAGCGCCGTCGCCTCCTCGCTCGCGGCCTCGGCCGCCGCCGACAGCGTCAGCCACCCGGCGGCGTAATCGGGGTTCTCCGCGGCCAGCTCGGTGAGGGCCGGCGTCGGGTCGGGACCGCCGTCGACGACCCTCGCCTGCAGCTCGAGCAGCCGCGAGGCCGGGTTCGCGCCGGCCTCGGCCGCGCCCGCGCGGGCGGCAGCCGCATCGCCGCGGGTGAGCGCCCGCCAGCCCGCTTCGAGGAGTTTGGCCGCCTGCCTGTCGAGCTCCGGCGCCCCGGGCCCCTCGGCCGGCGAGGGGAAGGGGAGCCGCTCCGGAGGGGCCGCGGGTGGTGCGGTGGCGCAGCCGGCCAGGGCGAGCGCGCCGGCGACTGCGAGTGCGAGCGCACACCCCCCCGTGCCGGACCTGAGGACGCTTGCTGTACGCACCTGGCGCACCTCAGTACTCGGCTTCATCCTGGGGGTTCTTGCCCGGGAACCCGCTGACCGGCGCGATGCTGGCGATGGCGTGCTTGTACACCAGCTGCTCCTGGCCGTGGTTCTCCAGGACGACCGCGTAGCGATCGAACCTCCGGATAATGCCGGTGAGCCGCTTGCCGTTGACGAGGTAGACGTGGACGACCTTGGAGTCCTTGCGAAGCTGATAGAAAAATGGATCCTGGATGTTGATGGTACTGCCCGCAGGTTTGTTCATGGTCCCTGTCTTTCCTTGGTGTGGCGTTTCCATAAATCGACGACCGCCGCCGCCCCTCCCTGTTCGACCGGCGGCACTTCGTGAAGCGCGTCCTCTTGCATCCCCCGCAACCAGGTCAGCTGCCGCTTGGCGAAGTTGCGGCTCGCCTTCTTGGTATCTTCGACGACGGTCTCGAGATCGCAGCCACCCTGCAGCATGCTGACCACCTCACGGTACCCGATCGCCTTGAGCGCGTGGGCATCGGCGGGAACCCCCGAGGCCAGGATCCCGGTGACCTCTTCCACCAGGCCCGCTGCGAAAAGCCGTTCCACGCGCGCGTCGATTCTAGCATACAGGTCGCTCCGGGAGCGCTCGGGGGCGACCGTCAGAGGGTCGTACAAGGTCCTTGTTTGCTGCCGTTTCCAGTGATCCGTGAGGGGCACTCCGGTGAGCTCGTGGATCTCGAGCGCGCGCAGGATCCGCTGCCGGTCTCCGGGGCCGACGCGGCGCGCCGTCTCCGGGTCGACCGTTTCGAGGCGGGCGAAGACCGCCGCCGGGTCGGCTCGCCACTCTGCGGCGAGTCTCGCCCCGAGCTCGGGATTCCGCGGCGGTGCCTCGAACAGGCCCTCGAGGAGGGCCCGGATCCAGAAGTGGGTGCCTCCGACGACCAGCGGGGTGCGTCCGCGGCCTCGGATCTCCGCGATCGCCGCGTCCGCAGCCCGCGTGAAGGCGCCGGCCGAGAAGCGCTGCCGGGGATCGGCGATGTCGACCAGGTGGTGGCGGACGCGGCGGCGGTCCTCGGGCGACGGCTTGTCGGTGCCGATGTCGAGCCCCCGGTAGATTGCGAAGGCGTCGGCCGAGACGATCTCGCCGTCGATCGCCTCGGCGACCTCGAGGCCGAGGCGGGACTTGCCCGAGGCCGTCGGACCGAGGATGACGAGCAGGGGCAGCAGGCCTTCGCGCACCATGGAGCGCAGAGTAGACCGGAGCCGCCGGTAAGTGCAACTTGGATCGAGAATTAACCCGAATTTTCCAGCAGCCTTCATCCGGACGAGAGCTGCGTCGACATGCCGCCACGACCCGTGCCCGTGTCCGCGTCCGGATTCAGGTTCAGTGACAGCGGCAGATGGCAGTGACAGTGGCAGATGACAGTGACAGTCTCAGTGGCAGTTGCAGTGACCGCTTCAGTGACAGTTTCAGTGTCGGAGGGGCGCGCCCGGGGCAGCGACCGGGGCAGCGAACAGGTGGCCATGCTCGATGCTCTCACGACAACCGACCTCGTTGCCCACTCGAAGGCCCTGGAAGCCGCAGGCACCGCCATCAGGCTCGTCATGAGGGTGCCGGCCCCTCTCAAGTCGATCGCCGACCAGGTGATCCGCTCCGCGAGCTCCGTGCCTGCCAACCTCGCGGAAGGTCATGGCCGTTCCGGACGGGATCGGCAGCACTTCTGGCGGATCGCCTACGCCTCAGCCAAGGAGGTGGACAGCCACCTCCGCCTGCTGGCTCACGCCGGGGTCGTCGATGGACCCGGCACTGCCACCGTGTTGGCGACCCTCGACGATGTCCGCGCCACGACCTGGCGGCTCCTCAACCCGAGGGGATGATCCGAACGTTCGAACGGCGGCGGAGGCCGGGGCCGCGACCCGTCGCGAAGGTGGGCGGTACAATGGCCCTTCGGAGGCGTGTCATGGGTCTCGACCGACAGCGTGGACTCGAGTGGCGCCCACCGGGCGGCCGGCGGCGGGTGGTCGCCGTCGATGCGCACACGGCCGGCGAGCCCCTGCGGGTGATCCTGGCCGGTTTTCCGGAGCTGCAAGGGAGCACGATCCTCGAGCAGCGGCGCGACGCCCGCCGCCATCACGACGCGCTGCGCACGGCGTTGATGTGGGAGCCCCGCGGCCACGCCGACATGTACGGTTGCCTGCTCGTGCCGCCGGTCAGCGAGAACGCGGACTTCGGCGTCGTCTTCCTGCACAACGAGGGCTACTCGACCATGTGCGGCCACGGCATCATCGCCGTCACCACGGTGGTGCTGGAGACCGGGATGATGACGGCCGAGGGTTCCGAAGCCGTGGTGCGCATCGACACCCCGGCGGGCCAGGTGAGCGCGCGGGCGGCGCTGGACGACGGACGGGTGACCCGGGTGGCCTTCCGCAACGTGCCCTCCTTCGTGCTCGCGAGCGACGATGTCGTGCGGGTCCCCGGCGTCGGGGCGGTCCACTTCGACGTCGCCTTCGGTGGCGCCTTCTACGCCTTCGTCGAAGCCGCGCAGGTGGGGCTCACGCTCGGACCGGAGTCCTACCGCCATCTGATCGACACCGGCATGGCCATCAAGCGGGAGGTGGCCGAGAAGACGCCCATCGTGCACCCCTTCGAGGAGGATCTGAGCTTCCTCTACGGCACCATCTTCACCGGGCCGCCGCTGTCCGAAAAGGCGGACTCGCGCAACGTCTGCATCTTCGCCAACGGCGAGGTGGACCGCTCGCCGACCGGGACCGGCGTCAGCGCGCGCGCGGCGCTGCACGTGGCGCGCGGCGAGCTCGAGCTCGGCGGATCGATGGTGGTCGAGAGCATCATCGGCAGCCGCTTCCGGGTCACCGCCGTCGAAGCGGTCGAGTTCGGCCCCCACCAGGCGATCATCCCCGAGGTCGAGGGCGCGGCGTTCATCACCGGACGGCACGAGTTCCTGATCGATCAGGCGGACCCCCTGGCCGCGGGATTCGTGCTGCGATGAGCGGCACGGTGCGCTTTCTGTCCGCCGCGGACGTCGGCCGCGCGCTGTCGATGGAGGCGGCGATCGCGGCGGTTCGCGACGCCTTCGTGCACCTCTCGGTAGGCGATGCGCAGGTGCCGTTGCGCACGACGATCCCGCTCGGCGGGGCGGCGAGCGGCCTCTTCATGCCGGTGCACCTGCCCGGGCTGGGCAAGCTGGGCCTCAAGGTGATCACCATCGTGCCCGGCAATCCGCAGCGGGGGCTGCCGACCACCCAGGCGCTGTTGATCGTCTTCGACGCCGCCACCGGTCGTGCGGAGGCGGTGATGGACGGCGAGGTGCTGACAGCGGTGCGCACCGGCGCGGCGACCGGGGTCGCCACCGACGCCATGGCCCGCACAGATGCCGCAGTCGCGGCGGTGATCGGCGGCGGGGTCCAGGGCCACCGCCAGCTCGAGGGCGTGTGCCGCGTGCGCCAGGTGCGCGAGGCGCTGGTCTACGACGAGAATCAGGAGACCGCGCTGCGCTTCGCGGACCACCTCGCGGAGTCGCTCGGCATCCCGGTGCGGGTGCTGCACCGGGTTTCGGGCATCCGCGAGGCGGACGTGATCTGCACCGCCACCTCGTCGTCCCGGCCGGTGTTCTCCGACGCCGACCTCGCGCCGGGTACGCACATCAACGCGATCGGCGCTTTCAAGCCCGACACGCGGGAGATCCCCGGCCGGACGGTGGGGCGCGCGCGCATCGCCGTCGACTCGCGGTCGGCCTGCCTGGCCGAGGCCGGCGATCTGATCATGGCGATCAACGAGGGCCACCTGGCAGGCGACGTGAGGCCCGCCGAGCTCGGCGAGTTGGTGGCCGGCACCGCGCCCGGCCGGGCGGACGACCACGAGATCACTCTCTTCAAGTCGGTCGGGAACGCGGTTCAGGACCTGGCGGTGGCGGGGCTGGTCCTGGCGGAGGCCGAGCGCCTCGGCCTCGGGACCGAAGTGCGGCTGTGAAGCCGTCGCTGGTCGTCCTGGCCGCCGGCGTGGGCTCGCGCTACGGCGGGCTCAAGCAGCTCGATCCGGTGGGGCCGGGCGGTGCGGCGCTCATGGACTACACGATCTACGATGCCCTCCGTGCGGGCGTCGGCCGCGTGGTGCTGGTGATCCGGCGCGAAACCGAGGACGAGATCCGGGCGCACGTCGAGGCGGGCGCCGGGCGCCGCGCCGAGGTGCAGCTCGTCCACCAGGAGATCGGCATGGTGCCCGGAGGCTTCGAGGTGCCGGCCGATCGGAGCAAACCGTGGGGGACCGGGCACGCCCTGCTGGCGGCGGCGCCGCGGATCGACGGTCCCTTCGTGGTCGCCAACGCCGACGACTTCTACGGACGACGCGCGGTCGCGGCGCTGGGCCGCCACCTCGAGCGGACCGCTGGGGCCCGTCCGCCGCAATGGGCGATGGTGGGCTACCGGCTGGCCGACACGCTACCCGAGACCGGCGCCGTGTCGCGGGCGCTGTGCGTGCGGGACGGCGACGGCTGGCTGGCCGGGCTGCAGGAGATCGTCGCCATCGAGCGCACCGGCGACGGCGCCCGTTGGGTCGACGGTGCGGGGACCGAGCGCCGCGAGCCGCTCGACGCGCTGGTTTCGATGAATCTGTGGGGCTTCACGCCCGAGCTGCTCGACCACCTCGAGCGCGGTTTCGACGCCTTCCTCGACGCCGGCCCCGGGGCGCGGGACGAGTACTACCTGCCGGTGGCGGTCGGCGAGGCCGTGCGGGCGGGGGAGGCCCGGGTGGCGGTCCTCGATGCGGGCGGGCGCTGGTGCGGCATGACCTCGCCCGAGGACCGCGCGGCGACCGCGACCGTGCTCCGCGAGCTGGTCGAGGCGGGGGAGTATCCCGAAACGCTGTGGGGGTGAGCGGGCGCGCCGTTTGAACGTTCAAACGTTGGAACGTTGAACGTTTCACCCGCCCACCCATTTCGAATTTCGGATTTCGAATTTCGGATTTCCACCCACCCACCCGCCCGATCATCCAGTTGTGAGTTTTGAGTTTTGAGTCTTGAGTTCCACCCGCCCGCGCGGTCCGTGGTTGCATCGCATCCACGTCCCGTTCGTTGTAGGCAGGTGCTTCAGCGACCGCCATCGTGGCGTTGGGGAACGTGGGCGCGCTGCGAGGCGTCGTCGCGCTGCTCGCGGAGGCTGAAGCCTCCGCCTACATTCCGGACGCGCAACGGCATCGACGTCCCGCCCGTGGTAGGCGGGTGCTTCAGCGCCCGCCATCGTGGCGTTGGGGAACGTGGGCGCGGTGCGAGGCGTCGTCGCGCTGCTCGCGGAGGCTGAAGCCTCCGCCTACATCCGGGCCCGCAACCGCATCGATGTCCCGTCCGTTGGAGATGGGCCCTTCAAGATGCCCGCACCGTCATGGCGCGAGTGGCGTGCCGGCGCTCGTGGTGGTGCAGGCGTCCCGCCTGCACCGGTGAGTCTGGAGATGCCCGCCGTCCGGAGGCGCGCCGCTTACGATTCTCCGGCGGCGCCGTTTGGCTCGGTGCTGCGCGGAGGAATTTCCCAGCTCG
>DATIVB010000397.1:0-9310 GCA_035466375.1 Chondromyces sp. | reverse complement strand
GACGGCGCGGGGGGCCGTCGAGCTCGACGCCGCGGCCGAAGCCCTCCTCGGCTCGTCGCGGGCGCCGATCGTGCTCGCGCCGCGGCGCCCCGGCTCGACGGTCACGGGCGAGGTGGCCCCGGGTCTCGGAGACCTCGGCGTCATGCTGCCGACGACGCCGCTCCACGTGGAGCTGTTCCGCGACCCGCAGCTGCCGCCGCTGGTCATGACCTCGGGCAACCTGTCCGAGGAGCCGCTGTGCCGCGGCAACCGCGAGGCGGTGGCGGGGTTGGCGGGCATCGCCGACTGCTTCCTGCTCCACGACCGCGACATCGTGCGGAGGATCGACGACTCGGTGGTCCGGACTTCGGCGCGCGGCCCGATCGTGGTGCGGCGGGCGCGCGGCTGGGTGCCCGAGCCGCTGCCGCTGCCGGCTTCCTCGCCGAGGGCCGTGGTCGCCGTGGGCGGACACCTGCAGGTCACGGCGTGCGTGGCGAGCGGAGAGCAGGCTTTCGTGTCGCAGCACGTGGGCGACCTCGACTCGGCGCCGGCGCGCGCCTTCCTGGCCGAGGTCATCGACGGCCTGCTCGACTTCCTCCAGGTGGCTCCGGAGGAGATCGCAGCCGATCTCCACCCCGACTATCCGAGCTCGTGGCTCGCCGAGGAGCTGGCGCAGCGGCACGGCGCCGGGCTCAGCCCCGTCCAGCACCATCTCGCGCACGTGGCTTCCGTGCTGGCCGAGCACGGGCGCTTCCCGGGCCCGGAACAGCGCTGCTTCGGCATCGCGCTCGATGGTACCGGGTGGGGCCCCGACGGCAGCGCCTGGGGAGGCGAGTGGCTCGAGCTCGGCGGCGACCTGGCGTGGCGACGGGCCGCCCGCCTCGAGCCGCTGCCGCTGGTCGGCGGCGAGGCGGCGGTGCGCGAGCCGTGGCGGGTCGCGGTGGCCGCCCTGACGGCGGGTGGCCGGGCCGATCTGGTTCAGAAGCTTCCGATGGCGCGGCTGGTTGACGGGAATCGACTGCGGGCGGTGGAAGGCCTCGCCGGTGATGCGGGCTGGCCGAGGGCCTCCGGCGCCGGGCGCGTGTTCGAGGCGGCGGGCGCGCTGCTGGGGCTGACCTCCGTCAATCGGTGGGAGGGCGAGGCGGCGGCCCTCCTCGAGGCGTTGGCCGCTCGCTGGTCCGCGGCTGTCGAGCCGTGGCCCGAGGTGGCGATCGGGGCTGTTGACGGGCTGCCGGCCCTGCCCTCGTCGAGCCTGCTCGCCGCGACCGCCGAACGGGCTGCGGTGGGGGAGGCGCCCGAGCTCGTCGCGGCCGGGTTCCACGCCACCTTCTGCCGGCTCGCAGCCGAGCTCACGGCGCACCTCGGATGGCCCGCCGGATCGACGGTCGCGCTCGGCGGCGGCTGCCTGGTCAACCGCCTGCTGGGCGAGGGGCTGGCGGCCGGGCTCGAGGCGCAGGGTTTCGAGGTGCTGCTGCCGCGCGCCCTGCCGCCCGGCGACGGCGGCCTCGCCTACGGGCAGGCGGTCATCGCGGCGGTAGCGGCGGCGCGGGGGGTCGAGCCGCGGCAGGTCGATGACGCGTCGTTCGAACGTTAGAACGTTGAACGTTTGAACGTTCCCCCCGCCCACATCGCAACCACGAAGGCACGAAGGCACCAAGGGATTCACGAAGGCCACCCGCCCACCCTATCGAACGCAAAGACGCAAAGACGCAAAGGCGCGGTCGCCGGGAGAAATGCCCTTCCGCTTCGTGGCGGCAGTACGGCAGCCGATCGGATCGCCTGCCGCCGGTGAGAAGCGGGCGAGCTCCGAACGCGAGCGTTCGTCGTCGCCGCGCTTCGCACCGGTCGCCGTGCCCGGGGCACGGCGGTTCTGCCTCTCGCCCTTCCCACCGCCGGTCCCAGGCACGGTCCCATTTCCAATCTCCTTGATTGAAGATGAGAACTGGCGAGGCCTGCGCTCTCCGAGAGCGCGCGCCGCCGGGGCGGGACTCCGGGGCGAACGCTCGGGTTCGACACGGAGTCCCGACACGGCGGTTTCCGGCCGTCCGACGGCCGGAGACCTCGCCACCCCGCCGAAACCTCGCGGCTCGGGGTTGCGTCTTTGCGTGGAGGGAGGGGTGGACGGCCTTCGTGATTTCTTCGTGACTTGGTGTCTTCGTGTTTCTGGGTGGGCGGGCGGCTCTGTGCCCTCTGTGCGCTCTGTGCCTCTGTGGTTCAGACGGGTGGGATGGGTGGGCGGAGATCCGAAATCCGAAATCGACACCTGCCCACCCATATTTTCCGGATGAGCCGAACGTTGGAATGCCGGAACGTTTAGGATAAGAAGGCGACGTCACCGGTGCCCGCCACGCTGCGGGCGCCGTGCGGACAGAGGGAGGCGTGCATGTGCCTGGCCATTCCCATGGTGCTGGTGGAACGGAACGAGTTCGAGGGTGTCGCGGAAATCGACGGCGTCCAGCGCCGCATCTCGGTAATGTACGTCCCGGAGGCCGAGGTCGGCGACTTCGTGCTCGTCCACGCCGGCTTCGCGATCGGTCAGGTCGACGCCGACGAGGCGGCGAGGACCCTGGAGCTCCTGCGTGAGTACGCCGACGCGATGGCGGATCTGTGAGCGGCGGTCCCCACTTCGACCCGGCGGCCATGGCCGGTCTGCTCCGGGAGCTGCGCTCCACGGCGGCCGGGCTCGGTCGGCGGCTGACCCTGATGGAGGTCTGCGGTACCCACACCCACAGCGTGGCGGGCGCCGGGCTGCGGCGGCTGATGCCGGCCAACGTGCGCCTGATCTCCGGCCCCGGGTGCCCGGTGTGCGTGACGCCGGTCGACTATCTGGACCGCGCGCTGGCACTGGCGGCGCTGCCCGACACCGTCGTCTGCACCTTCGGGGACCTGATGCGGGTGCCCTCGAGCACCCTCAGCCTCGAGCAGGCGCGCGCGGAGGGGGCGCGGGTCGAGATCGTCTACTCGCCGCGGGACGCGGTCGAGCTCGCGCACGCCGAGCCCGCGCGGAGGGTCGTCTTCCTCGCCGTGGGCTTCGAGACCACCGCGCCGACGATCGCCGGCGCGCTCGACGAGGCCGAGCGCACGGGGGTGCCGAACTTCCTGCTGCTGCCGGGAAACAAGACCATGCCGCAGGTGATGCGGGTGCTGGTGGACGACCCCGAGCTCGAGGTTGACGGTTTCCTGCTGCCGGGACACGTGTCGGTGATCACCGGGTGGAAGCTGTTCGAGTTCCTGGCCGATGAATTCGGTATCGGCGGCGTGGTCGCGGGCTTCTCCCCGACCGATGTCGCGCAGGGTGTCCTGGAGCTGGTGCGGCAGGCCGCGGCAGGACGCGCCGAGATCGCCAACGCCTACGGGAGGGTCGTCACGGCCGAGGGAAATCGCCACGCGCGCGAGCTCGTCGACCGCTACTTCGAGCCCGCGGACGAGGCGTGGCGCGGCTTCGGCGTCGTGCCCGGCTCGGGCCTCGGCCTCCGGAAGGCCTGGGCGCACCGCGACGCCTCGCTGATTCCGGTCGAGCTGCCGGTGCCGAGCGAGCCGGTCGGCTGCCGCTGCGGCGAGGTCCTGCGCGGCGTGATCGATCCGCCGGAGTGCCCGCTGTTCGATGCCGGCTGCGAGCCGGAGACCCCGATCGGCGCCTGCATGGTCTCCTCCGAGGGCACCTGCGCCGCGTGGTGGCGCCACGAGCGGTGGGCGGCGGAGGTGAGCTCGTGAAGCCGCCGGAACGCGTGCTGCTGGGGCACGGGGGCGGCGGACGCCTGACCCGCAAGCTGGTGGAGGGGCTCTTCCTTCCCGCCCTCGACAACCCGCACCTGGCGTGCCTGACCGACGCCGCGGTGCTGCCCGAGCTGCCGCCGGGCCGGCCGGCCCTGACCACCGACGCTTTCGTCGTCGACCCGCCCGTTTTCGCCGGCGGCGACCTCGGCTGCCTGAGCATCTACGGGACGGTCAACGACCTCGCCGTCGCCGGCGCGCGGCCGCTGTGGCTGACCTGGGCTTTGATCCTCGAGGAGGGCGCTGACGGCGCGCTGCTGGAGACCTGCGTCGAGGGCGCGGCGCGGGCCGCCGCGGAGGCGGGGGTGCAAGTCGTCGCCGGCGACACCAAGGTGGTGCCGAAGGGCAAGGGCGACCGGCTCTTCGCCATCACCGCGGGGCTCGGCGTCGTACCGCCCGGCCGGGACCTCGGCGATGCCCACATCCGCCCCGGCGACGCGATCCTGGTTTCGGGCCCGATCGGCGACCACGGGGCCACGATTCTCGCCCATCGCCACCACCTGGAGTCTCCCGGACTGCGCTCGGACTGCGGCTCGGTGGCGGCGCTCGTCGAGGCCCTGCTGGCGAGCGGCGCCGCGGTGCGCTCGATCCACGACCCGACGCGGGGCGGCGTGGTGACGGTCTGCCACGAGGTCGCCGCCCGCAGCGGGTGCCGCGCGGTGCTCGACGAAGCGGCGCTGCCGGTGCGGCGGGAGGTGGCCGCGGTCTGCGATCTGCTCGGGCTCGAGCCCCTGGCGCTGGCCTGCGAAGGTCGGGCGTTGGTGTGGGTGGCGCCGGAGGATGCCGAGCGCGCGATGGCGGCGCTGCGCGCCCACCCGAGCGGCTCGGAAGCGGCGGTGATCGGCTCGATGCAGAGCCAGGCGGCGGGTGCACCTCCGGTTGTCATGAACACCAGGGTCGGCGGGCAGCGCCCCCTCGACATGCTGTCGGGGACCGACCTGCCGAGAATCTGCTGATGGGCCGCGCGGCATCGGTCCGGACGGTGCGGCCCCGCGCATGATCCGCTTCGTCCACGCCGCGGACCTTCACCTGGACGCCGCCTTCGGCGGCGTGGACGCGAGCGACGGGCGGGTCGCCGACGCGCTGGTGCGTTCAACCATCGAGGCCCTCGAGAAGGTCGTCGACACCAGCATCGACCGGGGCGCGGACTTCCTGGTCATCGCCGGCGATCTCTACAACAGCGCCGATCGCAGCCTGCGGGCCGAGCTCGCCTTCCGCGGGGCCATGCGGCGGCTCGCCGACGCCGGCATCGGCGCCTACATTGTGCACGGCAACCACGACCCCGCCGACGGATGGTCGGCAGGCCTCGAGCTGCCGCCGTCGGTGGTGGTCTTCTCGCACCGCGAGGTCGAGCGCCACGAGGTGGTGCGCGGCGGTGAGACGGTGTGCGCGGTCTACGGGCGCAGCTACCCGACCCAGGTGGTGCGCGAGAACCTCGCGGCGGACTACGCCCGCAGCCCGAAGGATCCGCTGGCGATCGGGGTGCTGCACGCCAACGTCGGCCAGCGGCCGGGCTGGGACAACTACGCACCCTGCGCGATCGCCGACCTGCAGGCCGCGGGGATGGACTACTGGGCCCTCGGCCACGTCCACGTGCCGGGTCCGATCTGCGACCGACCGCCGATCGTGTACTCGGGCTCCACCCAGGGCCTCGACCCGACGGAGGAGGGGCCGCGTGGCTGCTACGTGGTCGAGCTCGACCCGTCCGGCGCGCGCCTCGAGTTCGTGGAGACGGCTGCGGTGCTGTGGCGGCGGCTGGCGGTCGACCTCAGCGACGCCGCGACCCTGGACGAGGCTCACCGGATGGTGGGCGAGGCGTGCGCGACGGCCCGCCGCGCCGGCGGCGGGCGGCCGGTCCTCGCCAGAGTCGAGCTCGAGGGGCGCTCGCGGGTGCACGCCGACCTCGCGCGCCCGGGCGTGCTCGCCGATCTCACGGCCGACCTGCGCAGGCAGGAGCTCGACGAGGAGCCGTGGCTCTGGCTCGACCGGGTCCGCGATGCCACGCGAGCGGCGATCGATCTCGAGGCGCTGGAGGCCGAGGAGGGTCTGCGGGGGGACCTGGTGCGCCTGGCGGCGGCGTGGGCGTCAGACGAGGACGCCGCCCGCGAGCTCGTGGAGGAGATCCTCGCGCCGGTGCGCGAGCAACTCGCGGTGCGGCCGGAGCTCGGCGTCGCGGCCGAGCGGCTCATCGAGAGGGCCCGCGATCTCTGCCTTGATCGTCTCGGCGGAGATGCAGGGTGATGCACCTCGAGCGGATCGAGGCGGTCCGCTACGGCGAGCTCGCCGGCGAGGCCCTGGAAGGTCTCGGCCCCCGGCTCAACGTCGTGCTCGGCCGCAACGAGGCCGGCAAGAGCAGCTTCACCTCCCTGGTCCGCCACATCCTGTACGGTTTTCCGCGCGGCCGCACGGTGGAGCGCCAGTACCTGCCGCCGACCGGCGACCAACGGGTCGGCCGCCTGGTGTTCGCCGATGGCGGGCAGCGGTGGACGGTCGAGCGCGTCGAGGGGGCGCACGGCGGTGAGGCGGTCGTGCACGGGCCGCAGGGCGAGGAGCCCGCCGACGCCTTCCTCGAGTCCTTGACCCGTGGCGTCAGCGCCGGCACCTTTGCCGCGGTCTTCGGCTTCTCGCTCGAGCAGCTGTCCGACCCGAAGTCGCTCGACGACATCGGCTCCCGTCTCTACGCCACCGCCGCCGGGCTCGGCGCGGACCCCAACGGCGTTCTCACGGCGCTGCGCGCCGAGGCGGACGAGCTGTGGGCTCCGCGCGCCCGGACCCGCGTGCTCCAGAACCTCAACTCCGAGCTGCGGGAGCTGCGCGAACGCCGCAGGAAGGTCGAGGACGGGGCCGAGCGCTACCGCGCGGATCGCGAGCTTCGGGCCGAGGTCGCGGCCGAGCTCGAGTCACTGGACCGCGATGTGACGGCGGCGAGACGCGACGAGGACCGCCTGGCGGCGTTGCTCGGCGAGGCGCGGCGACTCGCTGAGCGGGCCCGCGAGGTGGAGGAGGCGGAGGTCGAGCATCGCCTGGCGGCCGAGGCCCTGCGGCGCGATGCCGGGGCCGCGGAGGTCGACGAGCCGCTGCTCGAGAGGGCGGAGGCGATCGAAGCCCTGGGTGCCCGCTGCGAGCTCTTCCGGTCCGAGGTCGAGCAGATGCGCCGCGACGCCGAACGCCTGCGCGCACTCGATGCCCAGGCCCGGCGGACGCTCGACGATCTCGGCGACGGCTGGTCGCTCGAAAAGGCGCTCGCGGTGCGGCTCGACCTCGACCTCGAGGACCGGGTCGAAGCCGCCGAGGGGCGCCTGGCGGAAGCCCGACGGCATCGCGACGAGAGCGAACGGCGGGCGGCGGAGGCGGAAGCGGAGGGCGACGAGGCGGCCGCCGAGGCGCGGAGACGGTCTCGCGCGGTCGGCGTCGCCGACGACGGAGGGGCGCCGGACGAGGTGGGAGTGCGGCTGCAGGCCGTGGACCGCCTGCTCGCCCTCGGCGGCGGAACCGCCGACCGGAGTGCCCACCGCGTGCCGGCGGTGGCGTCGTTTCTGATCGCCGCGGCCCTGGCGGCTGCCGGGCTCGCGGTCGACGATCGGTGGCTGGTGATCGCGGCCGCGCTGCCGGCAGCGCTGGCCGCGGGACTGCTGCTGTGGCCGCTGATCGTGCGGCCCGGGCCCTCGAAGGAGACCGCGGCCCTGCTGCGCCTGCTCGGCGTCGACGACGTGCCCGCCCCGGGCGCCCTGCTCGGCCTGAAGAACCGGCTCGAGGAGTGCCGGAGGCTGTGGACCTCGGCCGAGCAGCTGGGCCGGGCCGCCGACGCGCGGCGTCGCGCCGCGGACGAGGCGGCGGCCGCCTTCGAGGGCGCGCGCGAGACGTGGTCTGCATGGCTGTTGGAGCGGGGCCTGGCGACGGCGTCGAACCAGCCCGAGAGCGTGCGGCGGGTGCTCGCCCGGCTGCGCGAGCTCCGCGACGCGACCGCCGCCCGCCGCGAGCTCGAGGCCCAGGTCACGCGGCGTCGGACGCTCGCCGAGGCCTTCGTGGCCGGGGCGCGAGCCCTCGGGGCGGCCGGAGTGCAGGCCGGGGACGAGGTCTTCGACGAGGCCTGGCACGGCGTTCGCAGCTTGCAGGGCCGGTTGGCGGCGGCGCGCGAGCAGCTGGCTCGGCGGCGCCGGATCGAGGCCGAAGCCGAGCTCGCCGAGGAGCGGGCGCGGGCCGACGCGGCGCAGGCCGCGCGAACGGCGGCGTCGCTGCGCGCGGTGCTCGTCGACGGGGGCTTCGAGGAAAGCGCCGCAGTGGCCGAACTCGAGGCGGCTGCGGCGGGGGCCGAGCGGCGGGCGCGGGAGCTCGAGGCGGCGCGCGACGAGCTCCTGGAGCGGCGCGCGACCCTCGACGGGCGCCTCCAGCGGGGGGCCGAGGAGAGCCGCTCGGCGGAGCTGCGCCTGGCCGAGGCGGGCCTCGCCGAACGGGTGCGGGACGGCCTCGAGGCCTACGCGGTGGCGGCGGTGGCCGCCCGCCTCCTCGGATCCTCCCTCGCGACCTACGAGGCGGAGCGGCAGCCGCAGGTGATCCGCCGCGCGGAAGAGATCTTCGGCCGATTGACGGGGCGCCGCTACAGCCGCCTCGCGACCCCGCTCGGGCGCTTCGAGCCCTCGGTCGCAGCCGGCGACGGCGCCGCCAAGCCGCCCGAGCGCCTCTCACGGGCCACTGCCGAGCAGCTCTTTCTCGCCCTCCGCCTGAGCTACATCGAGCACCTCGCGGGGGCGCACCAGGCGCTGCCGGTGCTGATGGACGACGTGCTGGTCAACTTCGACGACGAGCGGCGGGCGGCCGCCGTCGACGTCATCTCCGAGTTCGCCGCCGGGCGCCAGGTCGTCTTTTTCACCTGCCACCAGGCGACCGCCGACGCGTTCTCCGACGCGAGTGGAGACCACACGGTCCTGACGTTACAACGTTAAAACGTTCGAACGTTCAACGTTGAAACGTTCGACGTGAAGCTCCTGCAACACGCCAGATCCAACTGGAGGGCTAGGGACCTTCATGAACTGGTGGGATGGCGATGCCGTCGCTTCTCCGGAATGTAGGCGGAGGCTTCAGCTTCAGCCTCCGCCAGAAGCGCGCCGGACCCGAGCATCGCGATGACGTTCCCCAAAGCCACGATGGCGGGCGCTGAAGCACCCGCCTACAACTGCTTCGAACGATTCACTGTGTGTGACGCAGCCGCTTCCATGCCTGGCGCAGGTCGTTCAGGCCGTCGAGGTAGCGCGGCGGCCGGGGGCGTCCATACCGGGGGTCGCCGTCGGGATGGAGCAGGGTTTCCCACTTGATGACGTTGGCCTCGTAGTACAGAGCGATGAATCGGCGCAGCAGCCGGTGGCCCGGCCGCCCGGGAGGGATCCAGAAGGAACCGGCGAGGTCGATGAAGACGACACGGCCGTCGGGACGGAGGAGCACGTTCTTGTTGTTGCGCGCGTCGAGGTGGAGGAAGCCGAGCTCGGCGAGGCGGTCGAAGGCGGCCCGGATCTGCTCGAGGTACGCCTCCCGGCGGCTGCCGGCGTCGGGCGACCTGGCG
>DATIVB010000396.1:0-6693 GCA_035466375.1 Chondromyces sp. | reverse complement strand
TTGTCCGAGTTGAGGCTGCCCCCCGAGTAGAAGGCGCGGATGTCGCCGTGGAAATCGTTGCCGCCCGACTTGGTGATCATGTTGACCACGGCGCCGGTGAATCCGCCGTACTCGGCGTCGGCACCGAGGCCACCCACCTGGACCTCTTGGATCCAGTCCATGGACGGGAGAATCCACCGCGTGCCGATGTCGGGATCTGAAACGTCGACGCCATCCATGTTGTAGGCGTTCTGGTTTGCCGAGGGCGCTCCGAACGCGTCCGAGCCCTGAATTCCCGGTGCGTAGTTCATCAACGAGTTCGGATCGCGGAAGGTGGGCTGGCGCTCAATGAAGCTCTCCGCCATGTTGAAGTCGGCCGCATTCGACACCACGCTCACCTGCGACGACTCGGCCACGACGACGATCTCGTCCGAGATCGTGATGTCCCCGAGCACCAGGTCCACGTTGATGTTCCTGCCGAGACCCAGCTGCACGTTCTGCTGTAGCACCGGCTGAAAGCCGTCGAGCCGTGCCTCGATCTCGTACATACCCGGCGGCAGTGACGGGAAGCGGTAGGAGCCCTCCGCAGTCGTGATGGTCGCCTGGCGACCGCCGATGAGCGCATCCGAGATCGCGATCACGGTCACGCCGGGCAGAACGCCGCCCTGCTGGTCGGTGACCAGGCCGCGGATGCTGCCGGTAGTCTTTCCCTGGGCCGCCGCCGGCAGCGCCTGCAGGGCGAGCCCGAGGACCAGCACCACCACGAATGCGAATCTACGATTCCTCATGGCACCTCTCCTTCCAAAATTGAAATTTTTCATTCAAATTCAAACGAATATGAAACCCTTGCTATCATGAACTGAAGATAGGTCGGAGATCGGGCCGTGTCAACTCCCGCTGCAGAGTTGATAGGGTGGTGCGGGCGGGGACCGACGGCCTCGATGCCCGCAGCTCCGGATCGGAGGTCCGCCATGGTCGCGAAAACTTCGGAGGCCGGCTTCCGCGAGCTCGTCGTTCGCAAGGCGGCGAGCCTGCCCCGCCAGCAGCGCTCGATCGCCGACTACGTCCTCGAGCACCTGACGGCGGTCCCGTTCCTCTCGATCCCCGAGTTGGCGCGGCGGGTCGGCGTCTCGGAGGCGACCATCGTCCGCTTCGCGCAGCGCCTCGGGTACCCGGGCTTCTCGGAGCTCAAGATGGAGCTGGTGGAGATCCTCCAGCAGCACCTCCACCAGGGCGCCGAGGCCCCCCCGGAGACCGTGGCCCAGGATGTTCTCGCCGCGGTCGCCGAGCTCGAGAAGGCCAACATCACGCGCACCGTCGACGCCCTCGACCGGAAGCTGGTCGCGGAGGTGGCCGAGGCCGTCTTCCAGGCCGACGGGGTCTTCACCTTCGGCATGGGCGTCTCCGCCCACCTCGCCGAGCTCGCCGCCTACACCCTCCTCCAGGTCGGGGTGCGGGCCGCGAACCTGTCGACGCGCTTCTCCTCGCCGCGCGAGCAGCTGGTGGCGGTCACCCCGGGCGACGTGGTGATCGTGTTCTCGCTGCCGCCCTACTCCCGGCAGGGCCTCGACGTGCTCGACGAGGCCGCCTCGCTGGGCGTGCCGAGCGTCGCCGTCACCGACCGCGTCACCGCTCCGGCCGCGCGCCTCGCCCGCTGGGTGCTGCCGGTCAAGAGCGACAACATGATGTTCACCAACGCCGTCGCCGCCGTCACCGTGCTGCTCAACGCCCTCGCCACCGAGATCGCCACCAGCCACCGCGGCGAGGCCATTGCGGCGTTGTCGCGGATCAACCGAGCCCTGGCCGAGGACGAGGATGTGCTGCCGCCGGGCTGAGGATCGAACCCTCGCCGACAACCCGGAGCGGGTATCCTGCCGCCATCGAAAGGACGGCCGATGACAGGAGTCAGCACCGGCGTCAGGATTCCGCACGTTTTCACACTGCTCACCGCCGTGGTGTTCGTCTGCAGCCTGCTGACCTGGATCGTGCCCTCCGGGCACTTCGACCGCGAGACCCGGGTCGTCGGCGGACACGAGCGCAACGTGGTGGTCCCGGGGACCTTCACCACGCTGCCCAAGCGCGTGACGGCGGCGGGGGTGGTGTTCGGCGACGAGGCGCCCGGCGAGGCGAGCCCGGTCAGCCTGGAGGGCTTTCTGAGCGCGATACCCCGCGGCATGGTCGAGGCCGGCGACATCATCTTCTTCATCTTCATCATCGGCGGCGTGTTCGGGATTTTGCAGGAGACCGGCACCATCCCGGCCGTCCTCCACACCGTCCTCGAGCGGCTGCGCCACTCCTGGCGGCTGCTCACGATCGTCCTGATGTCGGCGATGGCGGTCGGCGGCTCCACCCTCGGCATGGGCGAGGAGTTCATCCCCCTGGTGCCCATCTTCCTGATCGTCGCCAAGGAGATCGGCTGCGACCGCATCTACGGCGTCGCGCTGGTGTACGTGGCGGGGGCGGTCGGCTTCGCCGCCGCCACCACCAACCCATTCACCGTCAACATCGCCCAGGGCATCGCCGAGCTGCCCCTCAACAGCGCGCTCGGCTTCCGCCTCCTCTTCCTCGTCTGCTGCCTGGCGGTGACCCTGGTTTACATGCTGCGTTACGGCAGCGCGATCCGCCGGGACCCTTCAGCCTCGATCATGGCCGACGACGATTTCGAGCTGCCGGCCGACTTCGCCACCCCGCCCCGGTTGCGCCCGCGCCACATCGTGACCCTCGCCGCCTGCGTCGGGATCTTCGCCTTCATCCTCTACGCGGTGCAGGCGATGGGATGGTGGCTCGTCGAGATGGCGGGCGGTTTCTTTCTCATGGGCCTGGTGGCCGCGGCCGTCTCCCGTCTGCCGCTCGCCCGGATCAGTAAGGCTGCCGTGCGCGGTATGGAGGAGATGACGGTCGCCGCGCTGGTGGTGGGCTTCGCACGCGGCATCACCGTGGTGCTCGAGCAGGGCCAGATCCTCGACACCCTGATCTTCTCGGCGGCCTCTGTGCTGCAGCATATCCCGCGCTATGCCGCCGCGGAGGGCATGCTGCTGTTCCAGACGGTCCTGAATTTCTTCATTCCCTCGGGATCCGGCCAGGCCGCGGTCACCATGCCGCTGATGGCGCCCCTCGCCGACGTGCTCGGCCTCACCCGGCAGACCGCGGTGTTCGCCTTTACGTGCGGCGACGGCTTCTCCAACACCGTGATCCCCACCTCGGGGATCCTGATGGCCTCGCTCGGGCTCGCCAAAGTGCCCTACGAGCGCTGGCTGCGCTTCATGGGACCGCTGCTGCTGCAGCTCTTGGGCGTGGCCGCCGTCTTCATGGCCGTCGCGGTGGCGATCGATCTCTGATCCCGGCCCTCTTCGATCCCGTGATAGGCTTGTAATAAGGGCATTTGCCCTGGCCAATCACGGTGTTTCGATGAGGTACAGGTTGATCCAGAGCCGGGTGCGAGCATGAGCACGCGACCCACCGGAGCCGCCGGGGGAGGGCGCCTCGCGCGCCTTCAGAGCTTCGACGCCACCGATTTGCGGGCAGTCTCCAGGCGGCGTCTTCAGCTGTGGGGACTGACCCTGTTTCTGCTCGTCAGCACGGTGGTCATTCTCTCCCTCGCCCACCTCACGACCTGGCTCAGTTCGCGCCTCGTGGGCTCCGGGCTCACGATCTACATCGCGGTGATCGTCCTCGTGGTGCTGTTCAGCATCTACACCATCCTCAAGGAGCTCGAGCTGCGTTCCCTGACCGAGAAGCTGGTCGACGAGCGCGTCCTCGCGGCGGCACTGGCCAGCAGCCTGCGCGAGGCCCATGTGCTGAGCGACAGCGGTGGCGACATCGGCTGCCGCCTCGACCTCCACCAGATGCTCGAGACCGTGCTCGACTGCGCGGTCGAGCTGCTCGCGGCCGACGGCGGCTCGATCATGCTGCTGCAGGACGGCAACGAGCTCCAGACCGTGTGCTCGGCGGGGCGCAGCGCGGCGCGCGGTGCCCGCGTCTCCTTCAGTCAGGGGATCGCGGGCCAGGTCGCGGCCTCCCGGGAGCCGATGCTGGTGCTCGGGGCCTTCGACTGGGAGCACTACCGCGACGAGACGGATGCCCCGCGGCCATCGAGCGCGCTCTGCGTCCCGCTGCTCGCGAGTGATGACCTTATCGGGGTCCTCAATCTCAACGCGAAGGCGGAGCGGCCGTTCTCCGAGGGCCACCTGCGCGCGCTCGCCGCCTTCGGAGACCATGCCGGCGCGGCCATCGCCCGCGCGCGGCGCAACGACGAGCAGCGGCTGCGCAGCGACCAGGCGCGCCACCAGGCCATGCACGACCCGCTCACCGGCCTGCCGAACCGCGCCCTGTTCCTCGACCGGGTCGGCAACGCGATCGCCCGGCGGCGTCCTGAGGGCCGGGCGGTGGTGATCCTGCTGCTCGACCTCGACGACTTCAAACGGGTCAACGACAGCCTCGGCCACTCGGCCGGCGACCAGGTGCTGATCGCACTCGCCGAGCGCCTGCGTAAGAGCGTGCGCGCCGGCGACTCGGTCGCCCACCTCGGCGGCGACGAGTTCGGCATCCTGCTCGAGGCCACGGACGCCGCCGAAGCCACCGCGGCCGCCAACCGGATCCACGGCGACCTCACCAAGCCCTTCCCGATCGAGGGGCGCGAGGTGCGTTTCTCGGCCAGCGTCGGCATCGCCCTCGAGCACGCGGGCGACGTCCGCGCCGACGAGCTCATCCGGAACGCCGTCACCGCGCTGCACAGCGCCAAAGGTCGCGGCAAGGGCCAGGTCGCGGTGTTCGAGCAGTCGATGCACTCGAGCGCCCTCGACCGGCTCGACCTCGAGCACGACCTGCGCCACGCGCTCGAGGGCCAGGGACTGGACGTCTACTTCCAGCCCCTGATGCGGATCCCCGATCTCGAGGTGCACGGCTTCGAGGCACTCGTCCGCTGGCACCACCCCACCAAGGGCCTGGTGTCGGCGATGAACTTCGTGCCCCTGGCCGAGGAGGCCGGGCTGCAGCCCCTCATCGACCGCATGGTTCTGCAGCGCACCTGCGCCAAGGTCGTCGAGCTCAACGCCGGGATCCTCGCCGGCCTGCCCGCGGCGGCCCACGTCAACCTCTCTCCGACCTCCCTCAACGAGCCCGACTTCGTCGCCAACCTCTCGGCCGACATCGCCGCCTCGGGCCTCGAGCCGAGCCAGCTGGTGCTCGAGATCACCGAGAGCGTCATCATGCACGACATGGAGCAGGCCGCGAGCAAGCTGCGCGCAGTCAAGTCCCTGGGCGTGCGCCTCGCCCTCGACGACTTCGGTACCGGCTACTCCTCACTGAGCTACCTGCGCCGCTTCCCGGTCGACGTCGTCAAGATCGACCGCATGTTCGTCGACGAGATCGAGAAGGACGACGGCGCCGCCGCCCTCGTGCAGGCGATCCTGCGCCTCGGCAAGGGCCTCAGCTTCGAGGTCGTGGCCGAGGGCATCGAAACCGAAGCGCAGATGATGCGGTTGGTGGAGCTCGGCTGCGTCTACGGCCAGGGTTACTTTCTGGCCCGGCCCCTTTCCAGCACCGAACTCTCCAAATTTCTCAGCGGCATCCGCCGCGCCTCGTGATACTCTCAGTGTCGAGACGACCTCTCAGGGACTGAGATGCTGCGCTTCGTCCTCAACGACAGCCAGACCGTGGTCGAGCGGCCCCCCGGGGTGCCAGCGCTCGACTACCTGAGGCGGGACGCTGGCCTCACCGGGGTCAAGTACGCCTGCCGGGAGGGCGACTGCGGGTCCTGTGCGGTGCTCCTCGGTCGGTCGCTCGGCGACAGGGTGCACTACCAGGTCGTCACCTCCTGCCTGCTGCCGCTGGGCGCGGTGGACCGTCGGCACGTCGTCACAATCGAGGGCCTGAACGGCCCCGCCCTGAGCTCGATCCAGGCCGCCTTCGTGGCGCGCGGCGCCTCGCAGTGCGGCTTCTGCACCCCCGGCTTCGTGGTTTCGCTCGCCGGCCATCTGCTCGAAGCCGAGGCGTGGAGCGCGCGGGCGATGGTCGAGGCGGTCGCGGGCAACATCTGCCGTTGCACCGGCTACACCTCGATCGTGCGCGCGATCTCCGACCTCGTCGAGCACCTCGGTCGCACCGTGGACCCGGCCGAGCCGCGGGTCCCGGCGCTCGTGCGCGAGGGCTTCGTGCCCGAGCACTTCCTCCGCGCCGGTCGACTGCTCGCCGAGCTCGGCCCCTCCGGGCCGCCGGATGCGATGCCGGCAGGGGCGCTCGTCGTCGCAGGCGGCACCGATCTCTACGTCCAGCGGCCACTCGCGGCCGAGGACGGTCCGGTGGTCGTTCTCCGCGAGCCGGACGGCCCGCCCATCAGACGCGACGGGACCTACGTCTACCTCACTTCCGGCGCCACCGCCGAGGACATGAAGCGCTCGCCGATCCTCGCTGAAACCGTGGGCAACGTCGGCCGTGCCATGGAGCTCATGGGCTCGTGGCCGATCCGCAATCGCGCCACCATCGCCGGCAACCTGGTCAACGCCTCCCCAATCGGCGACATGACGATCATCCTCCTCGCCCTCGACGCAGAGCTCGGGCTGGCGTGCCGCGACGCGCGCCGCGTGCTGCCCCTCGCCGGGTTCTTCCTCGGCTACAAGCAGCTCGACCTCCGCCCCGGCGAGCGCGTCGAGTGGGTCCGCTTCGCCGCCGACCGCGGGAGTGCACGATTCAACTTCGAGAAGGTCAGCAAGCGCA
>DATIVB010000395.1:0-2060 GCA_035466375.1 Chondromyces sp. | reverse complement strand
TGAACGTTCGAACGTCTGAACGTTGGGTGCCACCACCCGCCCGGCAGCCGGGACGGCTGCCCCACACCACGAGCCGGGCGCTGATGCCCCCTTGTGGGGCACGCGTCCCGCGTGCCGGGCGGGGCGGGCGGCAGGTTCGTGCGGCCGGGACGGGCGCACCACCAATTTGAGTGTCGACAGGGAGTGGGCGGGCGGAACGTTCAAACGTCCAACGTTCCAACGTTCAAATGATGCCCTGGCGGGCGGGCGGAAAATCCGAAATCCGAAATGGGCGGCTGGGCGGGCCGGCGGCATTCCTAATTCCTAATTCCTCATTCCTCATTCTCTCCGCAGCGCCTCGATCGGGTCGAGCGCCGAGGCCTTGGCCGCCGGGTAGGTGCCGAAGAAGACGCCCACCAGGGCCGCGAAGCCGAAACCCAGAGCGACCGCCCACAGCGGCACGTGGGCCGGCGGGAAGCCCGGGATCGCCTTGGCGCCGAGGATGCCGAGGCCCCAGCCGGCGAGCACGCCGATCAGCCCGCCGACCAGCGAGATCGTCACCGCCTCGATCAGGAACTGCACCAGGATGTCCGACCTGCGGGCTCCGACCGCCTTGCGGACACCGATCTCGCGGGTGCGCTCGGTGACCGACACCAGCATGATGTTCATGATGCCGATGCCGCCCACCAGCAGGGCGATGCTGACGACGCCGGCGACGACGCTGGTCAGGGTCCCGAGGATCGAGCCGGTGGTCGCCAGGATCTCCTCCTGCAGCACGACGCGGAAGTCGTTTCGCTTGCCCTCGGGGATGCGGTGGCGGGCCCTGAGGATCTCGGTGATCTGGTCCTTGGCGAGCTCCACCTTGTCGGCGCTCACGGCCTGGAAGTCCAGGACGAGCCGTTTGAACGCGTCGATCCCGTAGAGGTCGCGCGCGGTGGTGATCGGGATCAGGATGATGTCGTCCCGGCTCTGGCCGAAGATCTCGCCCATCTCCTCCATGATGCCGACCACAGTAAAGCTGGCGCGGCCGATGATCAGCTCCTGCCCCAGCGGAGTGTCGCCGAGCTCGAGCTCGTCGACGATGTCGCGGCCGATGATGCACACCCGGTTGCGGCGGTCGAGGTCGAGCGAGGAGAAGAAGCGTCCGCGCTCGACCCAGTGGTTGTTGACCTCCTGGTGGAAGGAGCCGACACCGAGCAGGGTCGTCGCGTGGCGCCGGTCGCGGAACTGGACGCGCTCGCCGCGGAAGAAGATCGGGTTGAAGTACTTCACCGCCGACGCCCCCTCGAGGACCGCGAGGCCGTCCTCGTAGGTGAGCGTGATCTCGCGGCCCGCGAGGTCGGGATCGTTGGGGTCCTCGCGCCACTGCACCCGGATGTAGCTCGCGCCGACGCCCTCGAGCTGGGTGGCGATGACGTAGTCGAGCCCCTGGACGATGGAGACCACCGCGATCACTGCCCCGACGCCGATGATGATGCCGAGCATGGTCAGCAGCGATCGCATTTTATTGGCGCGGATCGCCTGCAGCGCGATCAGCAGGTTGTCCCAGATCATGGCCCGCTCCCCGCGCCCCCCCCGGTCCGCTCGTCGGACAGCACCCGACCGTCGAGCAGGCGCACCACGCGCCGGGCGTGGGCGGCGATGTCCTCCTCGTGGGTCACCACCACCAGGGTGTTGCCGGCGGCGTTGAGCTCGTTGAACAACGCCATGATCTCGGCCGAGGTCTTCGAGTCGAGGTTGCCGGTGGGCTCGTCGGCGAGCAGGAGGGACGGGTTGTTGACCAGCGCCCTGGCCACTGCCACCCGTTGCCGCTGGCCGCCCGAGAGCTCGTTGGGCTGGTGTTTGGCGCGGTCGGCGAGGCCGACCTTCTCGAGCGCCTCGCGGGCCCGGCGGTGGCGCTCCTTGACCGGGACCCTGGCGTAGATCAGCGGCAGCTCGACGTTGGCCAGGGCGGTCGCGCGCGCCAGCAAATTGAAGGTCTGGAAGACGAAGCCGATCTCACGGTTGCGGATCGCGGCCAACTCGGTGTCGTCGAGGTCCGACACCCGCTGTCGGTTGAGGATGTAGTCGCCGGAGGTCGG
>DATIVB010000394.1:0-10970 GCA_035466375.1 Chondromyces sp. | reverse complement strand
AACGCCTGCACCGGCGTCATGCGCGCCGCGCGCAACGAGGGGTAGATCCCCGCCACCAGGCCGACGCTGACGGCGAAGAAGATCGCGAGCGCCACCGCGAAGCCCGAGATCGGCAGCCCGGCCTCGAAGAACTGCCCGGCGAATGCGCACACCACGACCGCCACTCCGAAGCCGATGACCGCCCCGATCACCGACAGGAAGACCGCCTCCACCAGGAACTGGAAGAGGATGTCGCGGTCCTCGGCGCCGATCGACTTGCGCAGGCCGATCTCATAGAGGCGCTCGGCCAGGGAGATCTGCATCACCGAGAAGATGCCGACCCCGCCGACCACCAGCGAGATGGCGGAGATGGCGAAGAGTATCACGGTCCAGCCCTTCATCATTTCGTCGATCTCGCGCTCCGCCCGCAGGATCTCGGCGGCCACGTTCTCGATCTCGAAGTCCTCGACCCGGTTGTGCTGGCGCCACAGGAGGTTCTTGAGGTGCGCGAAGAGCTGGCCGAGGTTGTCGGTGTCGCCAGCCTTGACCATCAGCATCGGCACCCGCTCACCGCCGCTGAAAAGGCCCTGCATGGTGGTCAGCGGGATGGTGGCGCCTTCCATCTCGCGCCGGCTCCAGCCGTCGTTGATCATCTCGTTGCCGACCCTCTCGCCGACGCCGACGACCTCGAAGCGGTGGTTGCCGATCCGCACCCACTGGCCCACCGGGTCGCTGCCGCCGAACAGCTGCTCGGCGAGGAAGTGGCCGATCACCGCCACCCGCCGCTGCCGCGCGACGTCGAGGTCCGACAGGTAGCGGCCGACCTCGGTGCGGCGGTCGAAGACCGCCGCGTAGTCCGGCGTCGTGCCGGTGATCCGCACCGCCTTGCTGGCGTCGCCCCACGACACCACCTGCTGGGAAAAGGCGACCGGCGCCGCGCCCGTGATCTGCTCGCTCGCGCCGA
Organism: Chondromyces sp.; assembly: GCA_035466375.1. Taxonomy (GTDB): domain Bacteria; phylum Acidobacteriota; class Thermoanaerobaculia; order Thermoanaerobaculales; family Sulfomarinibacteraceae; genus Sulfomarinibacter. The sequence continues at coordinate 10,027 of DATIVB010000394.1, read as the reverse complement.
CGAGGGCGGCGGCGTCCTCGCGGCGCAGCCCCTCGGAAAGGTGTGAGCGCTTGAGGTCGAGGTTGGTGGTCGGAGTGTCCGCGCTGACGAAGAGCACGCCGCGCAGACCGAGCGAGTCGATGCCGCTCCAGATCTCCACCTTGATGGCCTCGATCAGGCTGACCATGGTCACCACCGCCATCGTGCCGAGCACGACCCCGACCAGGGTCAGGAGCGAGCGCATCTTGTGCGCCCAGATCTCGGTGAAGGTGGTTCGCAGGGACTCGCCGATGAACATGAGACCTCACTCGTAGCGCAGCGCGACCACCGGGTCCAGGCGCGAAGCCTTGATCGCCGGGTACATACCGAAGAAGAAGCCCACCACCGCCGCCGCCACCACCGACACAGCCACCATCACCGGAGTGATGGTCATGTCCATCTTCATGATCGACATGATGCCGGCGGTGAAGACGACGCCGAGGGCGAGGCCGAGGGCGCCGCCGCAGACGGTGACCACCACCGCCTCGATCAGGAACTGCACGAAGACCTGCCAGCCGGTGGCGCCGAGCGCCTTGCGGACCCCGACCTCGCGCATGCGCTCGGTGTAGGACGCCAGCATGATGTTGGTGATGACGATGCCGCCGACCAGGAGCGAGATCAGCCCGCAGGCCAGGAAGGTGATGTTGTAGACCATGTCCTCCTGCGCGCCCTGCTCGATGCGCTCCTGACGGTCCCAGATTCCGAAGTCCTCGACGCCGTGGCGCGACCGCAGCAGCTGCTCGAGGGCGCCGCGCGACTCCTTGTGGACCTCCGAGGAATTCAGCCTGAGGTTGAGCTCGTCGATGCGGTCGGCGCCGGCCTCGCGGTGGCGCTTCATGTACGAGGTGATGGGGACGACGATCAGGCGGTTGAGCCACTCGTGCGCGTTGTAGCTGTCCGACTCCTGCCAGAAGAAGACCTTCTCCTCGGTCACGCCCACCACCGTGTAGGCCTTGCCGTCGATGTTGACCGGCTTGCCCACCGGATCCACGGTCCCGAACAGCTCGCGCGCGCGGGTCGACCCCAGCACGGCGACCGCCGCTGCGGTGGCCATGTCGTGGTCGGTGATGTAGCGGCCTGATCCCACCGCGAGCTCGCGCATCTCCATGAAGCGGGGCTCGATGGCGGTGATCTGCAAGCTCTCCTCGGTGGCGCCTGCCCGCACTCGGTGCGTGGCACCGATCTCCGCCACAACCATGTCGAAACCGTCGATGGTGTCGCGGATGGCGTCCGCGTCCGAGAGCTTCAGCCCCATCCGCGCCCGCTGCCGCGCCGACAGCTCGAGCTCGGCCGGCGGCTGGTTGTAGACCCCCATCAGCCGCGTCCCACCCGACTCGCGGAAGTACTGGTCGCGCCGCGCGTCCATGCTCGCGGTCATGCCGAGGGTCGCCACCACCGACGCCACGCCCAGGATCACGCCGAGGGTCTGCAACAGAGTGCGGCCGATGTGCTCGCGGATCTCGACGAAGCCCTCGCGGATGAACTGGGCCGGGTTCATGCCGCCGCCCGTTCTCCTTCGGCCCCAACGAGACCGTCGACGATGCGGATGGTCCGCCGCGCGCGGGCTGCGATCGACGGGTCGTGGGTGACCATGATCAGAGTCTGGCCGCCGGCCCGCAGCTCGTCGAAGAGCTCGAGGATCTCGGACCCGGTCTGTTGGTCGAGATTGCCCGTGGGCTCGTCGGCCATGATCACCGACGGCCGTCCGACGATGGCGCGGGCGATGGCGCCCCGCTGGCGCTGGCCGCCGGAGAGCTCGTTGGGGCGGTGGCGGGCGCGGTCGGCGAGGCCGACCATGGCCAGCGCGTCGTAGGCGAGCTTCTGGCGCTCGCGCCGGCCCATGCCGCCGTACAGCAGCGGCAGCTCCACGTTGCGCAGCAGGCTCGCCCGCGGCAGCAGGTTGAAGTTCTGGAAGATGAAGCCGATCTTGCGGTTGCGCAGGTGGGCAAGCTTGCGCCTGGAGAAGCCCGCCACCTCCTCGCCGTCGAGGAGGTACGAGCCGGCGGTCGGCGAGTCGAGGAGGCCGAGGATGTGCATGAGGGTCGACTTACCCGAGCCCGACGGCCCCATCACCGCCAGGTAGTCGCCCACCCCGACCTCGAGGTCGACGCCCTTGAGAGCCTCCACCGCCAGCTCACCCTCACCGTAGACCTTGGTGATGCCCTCGAGCTTCATCAGCGTCTTCATGACGAGCTCTCCTCCTTCGGCTTCGACGGGTCGGCGAGCGCCACCTTGTCGCCCTCGGCGAGCCCTTCGACCACCTCGACCTCGGTGGTCGAAGCGATGCCGGTCACGACCCTGCGCTCCTCGAACCAGCGCCGCCACTGCTGGCGGGGGTCGTCCCGCCACGGCTTCCCGGCAGCGACGTCCGGCTCGGCGCCTTCCGCCGCTTCGGCGGATTCGTCTTCCGACGCCGGTTCGTCGGCAGGCAGCGGGGTGTCGCGCAGGATGTAGACGACCTCCTCCTCGCCGCGGATGAAGACCGACTCCACCGGCACGGCGAGCACCTGCTCGCGGGTCTCGCCGCGGATCTCGATGTTGGCGGTCATGCCGGTTCGCAGCTCGCGGCCGAGCTCGTCGAGCGCGATCTCCACGTCGAAGACCTTGACCTGCTCGTCGAGGCGGGCCGCCGGCGCGATGCGGCTGATGGTCCCCAAGAAGAGGACGCGCGGAAAGGCGTCGAGCGTGATCCGGGTCTCCTGGCCGAGGTGGATTTTGCCGATGTCCACCTCGTTGATCCCGGCCTTGACGAGCATGGTGCCGAGGTCGGCCACGGTCGCGATCACGGTGCCGGCGTTGAACGAGCCCGAGCCGGTGACCGTCTCGCCCAGCTCCACCGGGCGTTCGATGATGACGCCGTCCATCGGCGAGATGATGTTGACCACCTGGCGCGGGTTGTCGCCGACGGGGATGCCGGAGGCCTCGACGAGATCGATCTTGCCCTGCGCCTCCTCCACCGCCTGCAGGGCCTGGCGATACCGGGTCTCCGCCTCGCGGTTGACCTCCACCGAAATGAGGCCGTTCTCGAAGAGCTGGCGCTTGGCCTCGTAGTCCTGTTTCGCGTCTTCGAGGTCGATCGCGGAGGCCTGAACCTGGTTGCGCACCGAGAGCAGGTTCTGGGCCTGGTTGACGTCGGGCTCGATGCGGGCGATGAGCTGGCCCTTCTCGACCACGTCGCCGGCACGGATGGGAAGGTCCACGACCCGGCCCGAGAGATTCGACTTGATCTCGACCTTGACCTCGGGCTCGACGTTACCCACCTCGCGCACCACGACCTGCACGTCGTCGATGCCGGCCGCCAGAGTCGGGACGTCGGGGCCCTTCTCCTCCTTGCCGTTGCCGTTGCCGTGGGTCTTCGCCGCAAAGGCGCCGGCCGCCACTGCGATCACTGCCACCACGACGACGATCCACCAGATCCTCTTCTTTCGGGCCATGACGTCCTCCCTCACACTTGACGACGCATTCCAATGGTAGTTACGTCCGAATCGTCAAATATGTTCGCTCTTTCAATTTCGCCCGCCGGGCTCGCGAGCCCGGCGGGCGAAATTGAACTTGAGGAAGAACCTGTAGAATCCACTCATCGCGAAGGGGGAGGACCGAATGAACGAACTGCTGACCAAAGAAAACATCGACTATATGGAGCGGGCCCGCGAGGTGGCCGAGAAGTACGTACGGCCGCGCGCCGCCGAGCTCGACCGCAGCGGAGAGTACGGCTGGGACATCCTCGAGGCGCTCAAATCCTACGGCCTCACCGGGGTCTGGATCCCGAAGGAGTACGGCGGCCAGGACTCCGGCGTGCTCAACCTCTGCCTCATCGTCGAGCAGCTGTCGCGCGCCTGCGGAGGCGTCGGCGTGGCCTTCGCGGTGAACGCCCTCGGCTCGTTCCCCATTATTCTCGGCGGCACCGAGGAGCAGAAGCAGAAGTACCTGCCGGGGATCGCCTCGGGTGACAGTCTGATCGCCTTCGGTCTGTCCGAGAAGGCCTCGGGCTCCGACGCCGGCAGCCTCCGCACCACCGCCATCCGCGACGGCGACTCCTTCGTTCTCAACGGCCACAAGAAGTGGAACACCAACGGCGGCGTCGCCTCGGTCTTCACCGTCTACGCCCTCACCGAGCCCGACCGCGGCATGCGCGGGATCTCGGCCTTCATCGTCGAGCGCGACACCCCGGGTTTCACCGTCGGCAAGCGCGAGGACACCATGGGGATCCGCACCGTGTCGGTCAACGAGCTCGAGTTCGAGAACTGCCGGGTGCCGGCTTCGCAGCTCCTCGGCGACCGCGAGGGCGGCGGCTTCAAGAACGCCATGATGACCCTCGACCGCGCCCGGCCCGGTGTCGCGGCCCAGGCCCTCGGCCTCGCCCAGGGCGCTTTCGAGTGGGCCCTGCGCTACACCTCCGAGCGCCGCCAGTTCGGGCAGACCGTGATGTCGCACCAGGCGGTGCAGTTCATGCTCGCCGACATGGCCACTCAGATCGAGGCCGCGCGGCAGCTGGTCTACGCCGGCGCCCGGCTCATCGACTCAGGGGCCAAGAACGTCAACAAGATGGCGGCCATGGGCAAGGTCTTCGCCACCGACACCGCGATGAAGGTGACCACCGACGCGGTGCAGCTCTTCGGCGGCTACGGCTTCTGCAAGGACTACCCCATCGAGAAGTACATGCGCGACGCCAAGATCACCCAGATCTACGAGGGCACCAACCAGGTGCAGCGGCTGGTCATCGGCCGCGCCCTGACCCGCGAGCTCAAGGAGCTCACCGAGCACCTCGATGTCACCGTCGAGCACTTTCCGGACTACGATCCGAACGGCTGACGCCGTTCGGAATGAGGAATTAGGAATTAGGAATTAGGAATTTTCCCCCGCCCCCGCCCTTCCGGAGCAAGAGGGCGACATTCAGCGGGCACCTTCTTTGAGATTGATCGTCAGAGAACCGCACGATGTCATATCGTTGACCAGCCCACCCGACTTCTCAGGGTCCTGGGGGGGTGGCTGGGGATTCCTAATTCCTAATTCCTAATTCCTAATTTGGCGACGCCGAAACTACCCTTCATCCAACGTGCGGTGGTACTCGCGCTCCCAGCTCGACCACCACTCTTTCTCGATGCCGCCGCAGGTCACGGTGAAGGCCGAGCAGGCGATGCACCCGTCGCCGCGGACGACCTCGGGGTCGTCGAGCGGCGGGAAGCGTTCGACGAGGCGCTCGCCCAACGCCCGCGCGGCCTCCTCCTCCTCACTCGCCGGCCGTCCCTCGATGCGGTTGACGCCGCCGCGGACCAGCCGCTGACGGGCCTCGGGGAAGAGCACGCTGTCCTCCTTGTCGATGTGCTCCCACAGGTGGTGGGCGATGCGGCGCGCCACCGCCGCCGCCCGCAGCGGCTCGGCGGCCGCCGACTCGAGCTCGCCCACCATCGCGGCGCCGGTTCGGTGGTCGTCGAGCATGACCGCGAGCGGGCCGCGGTCCGCCGGCACCTCCGCCGCCTCCACGAGCACGGGGAAGAGCTCCTCCTCCTCCCGATCGTGGTGGTACCCGGTGACGAAGACTCTGAGGAAACGCACGAAGTCGGCAACGTCGGCGGCTCCGGTCGTGCCCTTCGCCGCCCGTTCGGCGAAGCGGACGAGCGACCCGGCGACGCTCTCGATGAGCCGGTGCTCCGTCCCGAGCTCGGTGATGAGCTGCATCACTCGACGCCCGGTCGCAGCACCGCGGCGGCCCCCGGGCCGCGCGGGTCCTGAGCCGCGCTCAGTACACCGCCCGCCGCACCCCGCACGGCGCTCACCTCGCCGAGGTCGGCGACCTCCCGCACCTCGTGGCCGCGGCCCTCGAGCGCCTTGCGGGTCTCCGGCGCCAAAGCGTCGGGCTCGACGAAGACCGCGTCGGGCATCCACTGGTGATGGATGCGCGGCCGGTCGACCGCAGCCTGCAGCTCGTCGCCGTCGACGATGAGGTTGAGCAGAACCTGGGCGGTGGCGGTGGGGATCCGCGAGCCTCCCGGCGAGCCGATGGCGATGACCTCGGGCCCCCGCCACGCGATGGTGGGCGTCATGGAGGACAGCATGCGCTTGCCGGCGGCCACCGCGTTGGCCTCGCCCTGCACCAGTCCGTAGAGATTGGGCCGGCCGGGGGCGGTGGCGAAATCGTCCATCTCATTGTTGAGCAGGAACCCCGCGCCCGGCACCAGCAGGCCGCAGCCGAATCTGCCGTTGAGGGTCGTCGTCAGGGCGACCGCATTGCCGTCGCCGTCCACAACAGACAGATGGGTGGTCTCGGGGCTTTCCGACGCGGCGGCGCGGGACCACGGCCGCACGCGCTCCGACCGGACAGCCCGGGCCGTGTTGATCTCGGCCGCCCGGCGGTCGAGCCACGCCGGGTCGAGGAGCTGTCGGGGCCCGGCGAGGCTGGTGCGGGGATCGCCGAGCAGGAAGCGGTCGGCGTAGGCAAGGCGCCACGCCTCCGCCAGCAGGTGGGCCCGCTCGACGCCGAATCGGGGACGCTCGCCCCAGCGCAGGCGGTCCAGGATGCCGCAGGTCTGACCGAGGATGATGCCGCCCGAGGACGGCAGGGACACCGAGGCGAACTCCCAACCGAAGGCGCTGAAACGCACCGGAAGCCGCCACACCGGCCGGTAGGCCGCGAGGTCCGCCGCCCGCAGCACACCGCCGTGACGCCGCGACGCCAGCTCGACGGCCGCCGCCACCGGCCCCTCGGTGATCGCCGGCGCGCCCCGCGCGGCGTAGGCCTCGAGGGTGGCCGCCAGCTCGGGGAGCCGCATCACCTCGCCGGCGGCCGGCGGACGCTCGCCGGGCAGCCACACCGCCGCGGTCTCCGGAAAGCGTTCGAGGAGGTCGGCGCCGTCGAGCAGCGAGCGTTCGAGCCGCCGGGTGACGACGAAACCGTCACGGGCGAGGCGGACGGCGGGGGCCACGACGGCCGCCCAGGGCAGCCGCCCGAGACGGGCGTGGAGCTCCTGCAGGCCGGCGGGCGAGCCCGGCACTCCGGCGGCCAGGGGCCCCACCAGCGAGGCGTCGGGTCGGGGCTCGCCGCGGCTGTCGAGGTACATGTGTGGGGTGGCGGCTGCCGGCGCGGTCTCGCGGAAGTCGAGGGTCTCCACGTCGCTGCCGAAGCGGGTCACCGCGAAACCGCCGCCGCCAAGGTTGCCGGCCTGGGGGTGGACCACGGCCAGGGCCAGGGCCACCGCGACCGCGGCGTCGGCGGCGTTGCCGCCGGCGGCCAGGATCTCGATGCCGGCCGCGGTGGCGGCCGGCGCGGCGCTCGAGACCGCACCCCCCGTGCCGCGCGCGGCCTCGGGGTGGGCGGCACCGGCGGGCGGCGCGGCGGCTGCGAGCAGCCACAGCAGCAGCACGACAGCACGGCGGATACGCGGCGGAATCGGCAGTGATGGCGTCATGGCGGAAGTGTACTTCAGCCCTCTGGGAACTCTTCACCGGGTTCGTGCGTATGAAAACACAGGAGGTCCTGCAATGAGCTTCTCACCCGGTCCCGGCGACCGTCCGCCAGCCGAGCTCGCGGCCGAGATCCGCGGCGCGCTGCAGCACATCGAGAGCCTCGACCGTTGCTCCGACGGCTACCTCGCGAGCCTCGCCTTCGTCCTCCACCGGGTCGCGGCCGCCGACCGGGACATCAACGAGCGCGAGGTCGAGCGCATGGAGCGCATTCTCGTCGAGCACGCCTCCCTGTCGCAGCCCGAGGCCGTGCTCACCGTCGAGATGGCCAAGCACCGCTGCCGCGCCGCCGACTGCGGGCACTCCTACGACGCCAGCCGCCATCTCCGGGCCCTCCTCGGGCCCGGCGAGCGCGAGCGGCTGCACCGTTTCCTGGAATCGGTCGCCGCCGCCGACGGGCAGGTGCGGCCCTCGGAGCAGGCCGCGGTGCGCCAGATCGCCGCCGAGCTCGGCCTTCTCGGCAGGTCCGGCGCCCGGACCTGAGCCGCTCCGCAACACCCTCCCCTCCGGATCGGGTATATTTCCACCCGCCGCGCCCCGCGGCGCGGGCGGAGGTTCGATGACCTGGAACTACTCGAAGAAAACCACCGAGCTCTTCATGGCGGCCGTGCAGGGCAAGCCCGGCAGCCACCTCGGAGAAATCGAGGACCCGGACGGCTTCGGCGAGCACGGCTCGATCGCCTGCGGCGACGCCCTGCGCTTCACCTTCAAGGTCGAGCGCCACCCCACCGACCCCAAGCAGGACCGCATCACCGAGGCCCGCTACCTGACCTTCGGCTGCACCTCGGCGATCGCCGCCTCGGAGGCCCTGTGCGCGATCATCGAGGAAGGCGACTTCACCCCCATCCAGGCCCTCGAGATCACCAACTCCGACATCGTCGACTACCTCGAGGGGCTGCCGCAGGCCAAGATCCACTGCTCGGTCATGGGCGCCGAGGCGCTCGAGGCGGCGGTCTTCAACTGGGCCCAGAAGCGCGGCGTCGACCTCGCCGATCTCGGCATCGACATCCGCCGCGACGAGCAGGAGGAGGGGCGGCTGGTCTGCACCTGCTTCGGCCTCACCGAGCCCTACATCGAGCGCAAGATCCGCGAGCTCGAGCTCAAGACGATTCCCGAGATCACCAACGCCATCAAGGCCGGCGGCGCCTGCATGTCCTGCCACCACACGCCGGGCGGGCTGCAGGACATCCTCAACAAGGTCTGGGGCGAGCAGCCGACCGCCTTCAAGGAGCTGCCGGTGCTGCCCATGGCCCGCCAGCCCAAGGCGCAGCCGCCCCGCGAGATGTCGCCCTTCAAGTTCGCCAAGCTCGTCGAACACGTGCTCGAGGACAAGGTGCGGCCGCAGCTCGCCCGCGACGGCGGCGGTATCGAGCTCGTCGACATCAAGGACAACGTCGTCTACTGCAGCATGAAGGGCGCCTGCGCGGACTGCATCGGCTCCACCCGCACCCTCAAGATGATGGTGGAGCAGGCGCTGAAGGACCATGTGGACGAGAGAATCCGCGTGGTCGAGGTGTAGCACGCGGAACGGGCTCCGATCCCGGTCCCGATCCCGATCCCGCGCATCGCAGATGTTAGATTCGAAATCGGGAACGGGAACGGGAACGGGAACGGGATCGGGATCGGGATCGGGATCGGAGTGGGGTCGGTAGGGTATTGGGAGGCAGGGTGTCAATTATCTACCTCGACAACAACGCGACGACCCGGGTGGCGCCCGAGGTGGTGGAGGCGATGATGCCCTTCCTCACCGAGGCGTACTTCAACCCGAGCTCGATGTACGAGGCATCGCGCGGCCCGGCCGACGCCATTGCCGCCGCCCGCCGCACGGTCGCGAAGCGGCTCGGCAACGCCCGCGCCACCGAGATCCTGTTCACCTCCTGCGCCACCGAGAGCAACAACACCGCCGTCTACGGCGCCATCGCCGCCCGCCCCGATCGCCGCCACATCGTCACCTCAGCCGTCGAGCACCCCGCGATCTACGAGGTCGGCAGAGACCTCGAGCGCCGCGGCTTCGAGGTCGACTTCGTCCCCGTCGACACCCAGGGCCGGATCGACAAGACCGCCTTCGTGCGGGCCCTGCGGCCCGACACCCTGCTGGTCTCGGTGATGCACGCCAACAACGAGACCGGCGTTATCTTCCCGATCGCGGATCTGTCGCGGATCACCAAGGAGACCGACCCCTCGATCGTCTTCCACACCGACGCCACGCAGACGGTGGGCAAGTTGCCGATCGACCTGGCGGGCTCCTTCCAGCACGTCGACCTGCTGTCGTTTTCCGGCCACAAGCTGCACGCCCCCAAGGGCATCGGCGCCCTCTTCATCCGCCGCGGCACCCCGTGCCGGCCGTACCTCCTCGGCGGCCACCAGGAGGACGGCCGCCGGGGCGGGACCGAGAACGTGGCCTTCATCGTCGGCCTCGCGCGCGCCCTCGAGCTGGCCGACGAGCGCCACGACGCCGACGAGCCCCGCATCCTGGCCCAGCGCGACCGTCTCGAGCGCGAGCTGGTTGCCCGCATCCCCTACCTCGAGGTCAACGGCGGCGAGGCGG
>DATIVB010000393.1:0-2484 GCA_035466375.1 Chondromyces sp. | reverse complement strand
ACGTTCAGGCCGATGATCACGGGAACGGCGACGAGCCGCCGGTGGGGGTCGAAGATCCTCATGGCGTCACTGGCAGCGTTTGCTGGGGTTGTTTCATTTCCGGCGACCATTCTCCCCCATTCCGGCCCGACCCCGCGACCGCCAGGGTCAGGGTCAGGGTCAGCGGTCAGGGACAGGGTCAGTGGCCAGCGGCAGGCCGACCTGCGAGGCGCCTCGCCCCCGGGGCCCAGGGTACAAACTGGGAACATGGGTGACAGAACAGACCGGGAACATGGGTGACAGTGAGAGGCGTGGGAGGTGGTCCCATGCCGTGGAGTACGGAGACACCCATGGAACAGCGCATGAAGTTGATTGAGGCTTGGAAGGCTCGTGTTTTCAGTGACGTGGAGCTGTTCGAGCACTTCGGCGTCAGTCGCAAGACGGGGTACAAGTGGATTGGGCGTTACGAGGAAGAGGGGGTGGAAGGGCTTCGCGATCGGAGCCGCGCTCCACATCGGTGTCCCCACCGGATATCTGAGGAGGTGGAGGATGCGATCGTAGCCGTACGGCAGAAGCACCCTCGATGGGGGCCGAAGAAGATCGTGAAGGTGCTTGAGTGGAAACACCCGGAGGTCGCATGGCCAGCGGCGAGCACCGCAGGTGAGGTTCTCTCACGCCGGGGGATGGTGAAGGCGCGCCGCCGCAAGCAGGGCCGAGGGAAGCCGACAACGAAGCTGACGGAACCACGAGGGCCGAACGACGTTTGGCCTCTGGACTTCAAGGGTGAGTTCCGTCTCGGCTCAGGACATCTTTGCTATCCAGTGACGATGAGCGACTTGTACTCCCGATTCCTCGTGCTGTGCAACGGGCAACCATCGAAGGCGATGGCGCCGACACAGGACTCGATGAAGGGAGCGTTTCGTGATGTGGGGTTACCCTGGTCTATCCGCACGGACAATGGCGAGCCGTTCGCCTCTCATGGGCTGTGTGGGCTGAATCAGCTGAACATATGGTGGATGAAGCTCGGGATCCGGCACGAGAGGATCAACGCGGGGCGGCCTCAACAGAACGGAGCTCACGAGCGAATGCACCGCGAGCTGAAGGCGGACACGGCACGTCCGCCGGCAGCGACCGCGAAGCTGCAGCAGCAGCGCTTCGATGCTTTCCGGGCGATTTGGAACTATGAGCGGCCACACGAGGCATTGGGACAAAAGCCCCCAGGCTTGTTGTGGGAGCCTTCGCCTCGTGAGTACCCCGAGAAGCTACCGAAACCAGAGTATCCCGGCCACTACGAAGTCCGAATCGTAAGGAGTCGTGGAGAGATCAAGTTCAAGGGCCACAAACTCTTCCTCAGCCACGCTCTCGCCCACGAGCGGGTGGGATTGGAGGAGGTCGACGACGGCGTCTGGTCAGTCAGGTTCTTCGCGTTCGAGATCGGCCGCCTTCAAGAGCACACGTGGAGGATCTATGGCTGATACTCAGCGCCAGACACGGCCTGTGGATCCTGCGGAAAGCTCCCCCCAACCACCCACGCACCTTTCCGCAGGCACCACAGGCCCTCTGAGTCCGTCAGCTGCTCTGGCCTATGGACCCTGCGGAAAGCTGGCCCCCAACCCCCACCCTCCACCTTCCCGCAGGCTCCACAGGCTCGACGACGACGACCCCAATGTGTTACCTATGTTCCCGGTCTGATTCGTCACCCATCTGCCCGGTCGCACACCGCAGCCCGCAGCCCGCGCCCCGCCGCCCGGATCCCGGACTCGGCGACAGCGTCAGCGACAGGGATCAGCGACAGCGTCTGCGTCAGCGACAGCGACAGCGACAGCGACAGCACCCTCCCGCAGCGCGATGCGGATACGAAGCGCGAACCGGCTCCCGCAGCCCGCCCCCCGCGTATCGCCCCCCGTCACCCGGATTCCCTATCCCGGACTCGGCGGCGGGGACAGCGGTCACTCCCCCGCGAGCCGGAACGCGAGCCGGAGGCGCTGCACCAGCGAGACCACGACCGAAACGGCGACCATCGCGAAGAAGATGTCGAGATAGGACATCGAGCGGCCGGCGACCTCTGCCGTTCCGTTCGGCCAGAGGGCGAACACGATCGAGGCGATGATCAGGCCGATGAACAGCTCGCCCCGGCCGACGCTCGAGTAGTCCCGCTGTCCGTAGGTGGCGACGATCTGCGTGCCGAGGTAGCCGCTGAGCAGCCCGGCGATGGTGACGCCCATGCCGAAGGTGGTGGTCGCCCCCGGCGCCGTCGCCAGGCCGACCATCACCGCCATCTCGACCAGCCGGTCGAAGAAGTGGTCGAGCAGGTCGCCGACGCGGCTGGTCCGGCCCGTCATGCGGGCGACGATGCCGTCGAGGCTGTCGGCGATGCCCGACAGGGCGACGAGGATCGCACCGAGGACGTAGTAGCCCGGGTGGAACTTGGTGAGCCAGTAGGAGACCCCGGCCGACACCCCGAGCGCGAGGGCGACCGCGCTGATGACGTGCGGGTGGACCCAG
>DATIVB010000392.1:0-7404 GCA_035466375.1 Chondromyces sp. | reverse complement strand
GGCACGGCCGGGACCGGCGTCGGTGCGGGCAGGGCGGTGGCGGTCGGGGCGGGCGGCGCCGCCGGCGTCGGCCGCGGCGGTCGGGTCACCGGCGGCGGGGCGGCGGTGCAGCCCACGGCAGCCGCGACGAGAAGGGCCGCGAGCGCGCGCCTCACAGCTTCAGGCCCCCCTCGCGGGAGGCAAGGCGCGCGGCCCGGTAGTCGTGGCCCCGCAGCTCGAGGCGGCGGCACATCTCGTGCAGGCGCGAGCGGATGCGCTGCGACACGCGGTCGGCGAGCGACTCCTCGGCGCCCTTCGGGAAGTCCGAGAAGTTGGTGGTGAAGACGGTGACCTTCCCCTGGAGGTAGCGGGTGTTGACGAGGTAGTACAGCAGATCCATGACCCACTGGGTGGTCTTGCCCGCGCCCAGCTCGTCGAGCACCAGCAGCTCGGCCTCGATCAGCGGCTCGAGGATCGCGCGGCTCGAACCCGAGCCGTCGAAGGTCATCTGGATCTCCAGGACCAGCGAGGTGAAGTCGGCGAACCGGCCACGCACCGGCGGCGTCTTCTCGCGCATGATCTGCTGCAGCGCCGCCACCGCGAGATGGGTCTTGCCGGTGCCCACCGGGCCCATGATCAGCAGCCCCTTGTCGGCGGCCGGGTAGAGGTCGACGAAGCTCTGGACCTCGCGTCTCGCCTTGGCGAGCGTCGGGTCGTCCGGGTTCCAGAGCTCGAAGCTGTCGAGTGTGCAGTGGCGGTAGCGGGCCGGGATGCCGGCGCCTTCGAGCAGGCGGTCCCGGGCCAACGCCTCGGCGCAGCCGCAGCGCCGCACCAGCTCCACGCCGTCACGCTCGGTCAGGACCCAGCCGGTTCCGCCGCACAGCTCACAGATCTCGGAGGTCGCCCGGGTCGCCTTCACCGCCACAGTATAGCCCCCGCACCCGGCGAACCCGAACCGCCCGATGGTCCTCAGAACGAGGCCCCCGGTTCCTCGAGGAACTCGAGCTCCAGCGCGGTCGACGTCCGGTCGAGGATCGGGTTGCGGTGCGGAAAGCGGCCGAAGCGGGCAATGACGTCGCGGTGTCTGAGCGCGTAATCGAGAAACATCTGGAAAGGCTCGCGCCCGGACTCCGGAACCGCCGCGAGCAGGCCCCGGAACAGCTCGACGCTGCGCTCCTGGTCCTCGATCCGCTCCGAGTGTTCGAAAGGAAGGTACATGAACACGCGCTCGACCGGCCGCAGCAGGCGATCGGCGCCGGAGGCGAGGCCCTTGGAGGCCACGGCGAGGGCCTTCTCATCGGTGGCGAAGGCGGCCGGGGTACCCCTGTACACCGCGCGCGGCAGCTGGTCGAGCAGGAGGATCAGCGCCAGACGCCCGCGCGGTGAACCCACCCAGTGGTCGAGCACTCCCGCCGCAGCAGCCGAGGTGGCCGCCCCGAAGCGCTCCTGCAGGAGCTCGTCCGTCGCCGGGTCGTGGCCCCACCACAGCCCCGCCTTGGCGCGCGCAACCGCGGCGTCGTCGGGATCATTACCGAACCAGAACTCGAGCAGCTCGTCTTTCTTGTGTTCCATCGTCACTCCCCCACGAGCAACCCCCGCGGGGCCGATCCCATTTCGGGAATGGTCGCGGATTTCGAGATGCGAGATGCGAGAAGCGAGGTGCGGCGCCAGGAAGCGGGAAGCATCCAGCCGACCTGCAAGGCACGAGACGCGAGATGGGGGGACGGGCGAACACTCCAAATTCCTAATTCCTAATTCCTAATTCCTCATTCCTGGTTCCTGGTTGCCGGCTGCCGGTTCCCCGCTAGGATGCCTCGGTGCGCATCCTCCACGTGCTCTCGCAGCGGCCCTCGCTCACCGGCAGCGGTGTCACCCTGGACGCCGTGGTCCGCTGCGCGGCCGCAGCCGGCCACGAGCAGCGGGTCGTGGTGGCGACGCCCGCCGACGATCCGATACCCCCGGTCGGCGGGTTGCCCGCGGACTGCGTCCACCCCCTGCTCTTCGGTAAGCCGCCACTCGACTTCGACCTGCCCGGGATGAGCGACGTCATGCCCTATCCGAGCAGCCGGTTCGCGGACCTCGGGCCCGAGCGGTTGGCGCTGTACCGCGAGGCCTGGATCGCGCACCTGCGACCACTCGTCGCCGCTTTCGAGCCGCAGCTGATCCAGTCGCACCACGTGTGGTTGGTGTCGGCGTTGCTCAAGGACGTCGCTCCCGAGGTGCCGGTTGCCACGCAGTGCCACGCCACCGGCCTCCGCCAGATGGTCCTCTGCCCCCACCTGGCGGATGGGGTTCGAGCCGGCGTCGCACGCAACGACGCCTTCCTCGTGCTCCAGCGCGACCACGCGCGGCTGCTGCGTGACCACCTCGGGATCGACGAGGCGCGGATCGCCATCGTCGGCGCCGGCTACCGGGAGGATGTTTTTAACGCCCGCGGCCGCGCACGCGACGGCGCACCGGCCCTGCTTTACGCCGGCAAGCTGAGCGCCTCCAAGGGCCTCCCGCAGCTGCTGGACGTCTTCGAGAGGATCGCGGCCCGGCGCCCCGGCCTGCGGCTGCACGTGGCCGGCAGTGGTTCCGGTCCCGAGGCCGATGCGATCCGTGCCCGGATCGAGCGCATGAGACCCGGCGTCGTGCCGCACGGCCAAGTCGCCCAGGCCGCCCTCGCCGAGCTCGCCCGCCGCGCGACGGTCTTCGTGCTGCCGTCCTTCTACGAGGGCCTGCCGCTGGTGCTGGTGGAGGCACTTGCCTGCGGCTGCCGGGTGGTGGCCACCGCCCTGCCGGGAATCGTCGAAGAGCTCGCGCCGCGCCTCGGTTCCGCCCTGAACACCGTGGAGCTGCCGAGAATGGCCTCCGTCGACAGGCCCTCGCCCGAGGGGCTGCCGGCCTTTCTCGAGCACCTACAGCGCGCCATCGAGTCCGCCCTCGACGCCCCACCGCTCCGCGAGCCGCCGGTCGGACTGGCAGACTTCACGTGGGCCTCGGTCTTCGCCCGCATCGACCGCGTGTGGCGGAGCCTCGCGCCGGCCACGAGCTGACGGTCGTGCAGGCCGCCGCTCGGCCGCGCGGGATGGAAGGCTACTCGCGCAACTGGTCGACGTAGTCCGCAGGGTCCACGCGCTCGCCGTCGCGGTGCACCTCGAAGTGGACGTGCGGGCCGGTCGACCTGCCGGTGGAGCCGACGCCGGCGATGAGCTGGCCCCGCGCCACCCGCTGGTCCTCGCGAACCTCGAGGGTCCCGAGGTGGGAGTAGAAAGTGCTGAGACCGTCCCCGTGGTCGATGATGATCACCGTGCCCGAGGCCGGCGACGGGTCGTAGCTCTCGGCAGCCACCGTCACGGTGCCGTCGGCGGGCGCCAGCACCGGCGTTCCAGCGGCGGCGGCGACATCGACGCCACGGTGGAAGACCTCGGTGCCGTTGAAAGGATCGCGGCCCGGGCCCCAACCCCAGGTGACGCGTCCGCCCGGCACCGGGGTGTCGAGGTGCGCGACCGGGCCCTCGGCCGACCGCTGCACGGTCTCGGGAGTGGGGACCAGGTCGGAGACGGGCAGGGCGGCACCTCCGCCGGCGAGCGGCAACACGAAGAAGCCGAGTGCTGCGGCGGCGGCGACGCCCCCGGCGAGCCGCGGGCAGCGGCACTCGGGATCGAGAATGTGGGCGATACGCACGGTAATCCTCCTGGATGGTTCGGTCATTGGAAGTGCCCCCGCGCTCGGCAGCGCGAGTCGCAGCACGCCGACGAGGCTGGCCGCGTAGGCGCGGGGGGCGATGCGGCCGGCGGACAGCACCGTGGCGTCGCACAGCCGTTCTCTCTCGAAGTTGAGCCTGGCGCCGCTGATCCACACCAGCGGGTGGAAGAAGTACAGCAGCTGCACCAGGTTCTGCACGCCGAGCCAGAGGGCGTCGAGCCGCGCCACGTGCGCCATCTCGTGGGCGATCACCGGCTCCAGCCGCCGCCGGTCGGCGGCAACAGCCGCCGGCAGGTAGATCCGCGGGCGCAGGACGCCGTCCGTGAACGGTGCAAAGTTCTCCTTTGACGTCACGACGCGGACCGGGCGGCGCACGTTGAGCCTGGCCCGCCAGCTCTCGGCGAGGGAGCGCACCAGCGGGTCGTCGAAGGGGCTCGCGGCCGCCAGTGTGCGCCGCACCGCACGCCGGCGACGGGCGTAGGCGGCGGCGACGAACGTCAAGCCCACCAGCCAGGAGGCGCCCAGCATGGACGTCCACGGCACCTTCCCGGCTGCAGCCGGTCCATGCAGTGGTTGGGCCGCGGCTGATGCCAGTCCGCCGATTCCGGCGCCGGCCGCCGCGTCGACCGACATCAGCCCCCCGCCCGCCGGCAGCAGTCGATCGGCAACGGCCCCGAGCCCGAGCGGGTGCGACAGGCCCGGGGGCAGCAGCAGGCGAACGAAGACCAGGCTCCACAGGGCCAGGTGAAGGGTCGGTCCGCGACGCCGCAGAACGCGGCTCAATGCGAGGACCACCGCGAAGACGAGAGCCGCGTACAGGCTCTCGACGAGCAGCAGCTCCGCCACGGCGGCCAGCAGCTCGAGCACTCCGTTCGCCACCTATTCCTCCGTCCCGTCGGCCTGATCGAGCAGGCGGCTGAGCTCTTCGATCTCGGCCTCGTCGAGGGTACCGCTGTCGGCGAACAACGACACAACCGGCCCATGTGACGTCTCCACCACCTGCCGCGCGAAGTCCCGCACCAGGCGGGCGAGGCCGGCGGCGCGCGACACGGAGGCGCCGTAGAGGTGGAGGCCGTGAAACGAGCTCTTGCTCACCAGCCCCTTGCGGACCATCCTCTCGAGCGTCGTCCGGGTCGTCGAGTAGGCCCACCCCAGCTGTCCGCCGAGGCGCTCGTGCACCTCGCGCGCGCTCAACCCGTCGGCGTCCCACAGGACCTTCATGAGCTCGAGCTCGGCCGGCGAGAGCTGCGGCAGCGCCTTGAAGTTCATGGTCAACCGTTCCCTCCTGCGAATTCTGATGCTACACATGTAGCATGTTCGCTACGATAGTATCGAAGCAACGACCTGTCAAGAAGGGGCATCCTCAAATGGCGGCCGGTGACAGCGGCAGACGGCGGTGCCAGGGGGTATGGCAGTCCCCGGCGCCTGCGATCGGCGATTGTCCGGATGGAACGCTCCGGCATGGCCATGCAGCCGTTGCGACACCCTCCCGCGGCCCCGGCCGCTGGTTCCTGGAGCTGCCCCGGCCACTGCTGCCGACCCTGCCCTCCGCCGCTGTCGCTGTCACAGCCGCTGGACCTGCCCCTGATCGCCGCATCGACCTGAACCGCCTCCCGTTCTCAGGGGGGGCGGCCGGGAATTCCGATTTCCTAATTCCTAATTCCTAATTTTCGACCTCAGAGCCCCATGCCTTCGATCTCCACGATCCCTGCAGTGACCTCCGAGCGTGCGGCTTCCATCGCTTCCCGAGCGGACTCAAGGGCTTCGGGCGGCAGCGCCTGGCTGAGGACCACATCGAGGACTCCGGAGCCCAGGTCGAAGGAGTACACCCGCCCGCGGAAGGTCCCGTCGCGGACCTCGCGCGCCACCCGGAGCATGGCCTCGGCCACGTCCACCTAGACCGCCGCCACCACCAGCTGTGGGGCCCGCTCCATGAGCTCGGGATCCGTGGCCACCAGCCGCACGCCCGCCGCGGACGCAGCTTCGAGCTCGTCCGCCCGGGGTCCATCGGTGGCATACAGCGCAACCCGCACGCCCTCTTCGGCAAGGGTCCGGATGCCGTCCACGCCGACCACCTGGTCGATGACGCCGTTTCGACGAGCGGCGCGGAAGCCGGCTGTGAAACCCGTCTCAACTGCCTCCAGCCATGGTCCGCCGGTTCCCCGGATCACACCGGCCCGAGCGCCGGTGGCCAGCTGCGCGGCGACCACGCCGGCCAGGTAGCCCGCGCCCTCCGACATGAACTCCACGCCTCCCACGTTGGGCTGGTGGGCGCGGCCGGGCAGCAGGACGAACACCGTATCCGGAAAGGTCCCCGCCTCGGTGTAGACAGCGCTGTCGAGGCCGCTGCCGACGCAGAAGACGAGGTCGACGCCGCGGCCCCCGAGCTCTGCCAGCTGCGACCTCGCGTCGCTCGCGTCACCGACACGGAAACGCGCGACATCGGCGTCGAGCTCGGCCCCGATCCGCCCCAGGCCGCGCTCGGCGGCGTGCTCCCAGCGGCCCGACTGCACCTCCGAGGTCAACAGGCGAACCGTGAAGCGGGACGGAGCCTCCGGGACCTGCCGTCCGCAGCCGACACCTGCCGTCAGGACCAGCGTCAGCCCTAAACCGCGAGCTACGGCGGATCGGAGCATGCTCCATTATTCTACGATGTACGCGCGGTTGCGGCTCAGGCCGCCGCAGCAGCACCACGACCTGCAGGCAAAGGCGGGTTAGTATTGAGCATGGATCTGAACCAGCTGATAGCCGAGCTCGACGAGTTGCTCGAGGTCGAGGGCACGAGCGATTACTGCCCCAACGGCCTGCAGGTCGAGGGACGGCCGGAGGTGCAGCGTATCGTGACCGCCGTCTCGGCGTCGCGCGACCTCTTCACGGTCGCGGCCGAGCGCGACGCCGACGCGATCGTCGTCCACCACGGCATCCTCTGGAACAGCGGCGAGGCGGTGCCCGTCGTCGGTTCCTACCGCGAGCGGCTGCGCATCCTCCTCGAGCACCGGATGTCGCTGATCGCCTACCACCTGCCGCTCGACCGCCACCTCGAGCTCGGCAACGCGGCCCAGCTCGCGCGGCGGCTGGGGCTCATGGAGCTCGAGCCTTTCGGCGACCACGGCGGCAGGCCGACCGGCGTCTGCGGTGTGTTCCCGGTGCCGGTCGACGCCGAGGAGTTCTTCGCCGCCGTCGCCGAGGCCTGCGAGCGGCAGCCGCAGGTCTTCCCGGGCGGCCGCGGCCCGGTCTCGTCGGTGGGCATCGTGACGGGGGGCGCCGAGCGGGAGTTCCACCGCGCGGTGGCGGACGGCCTCGACGCCTTCATCACGGGCGAAGCCACCGAGTGGGTCCTGCACCAGGCCTCGGAGGACGGCGTGCACTACCTCGCGGCCGGCCACTACGCGACCGAAACCTTCGGCATCCGCGCCCTCGGGCGCTGGATCGCCGACACCCACGGGCTGGACGTCGAATTCATCGACCTGCCGAATCCGGTCTGATCCCGAATTTCGGATTTCGGATTTCGGATTTCGGATTTCCGCCCACCCCCCGATCGGATCTGGCCGGTAGGTCGCGTTCTGACTTTCGAACACCCGATCGCGGCTCGGCTACACTCCCGTGGATGCAGGATCCGGAGCTCGCCCCCACGCCGTCCAACAACTTCTCGTTTTCGCGGGTGAAGTGCTTCCACCAGTGCCCTTTGCGTTATCGCTGGCGGTACCTCGAAGGACGCCGGGACGCCTTCCGGTC
>DATIVB010000391.1:0-1890 GCA_035466375.1 Chondromyces sp. | reverse complement strand
ATTCTTCATTCACACCGGGTACTTGCCGGTGATGAAGTTCACCAGGTCCCGGATGTGGCCCTCCTGGTGGCGGCTCACCCAGCGCGTGAGGTCGCCGATGGAGACCATGCCCTTGAGCTCGCCATCCTCCATCACGGGCAGGTGGCGGCAGCGCCGTTCGGTGATGATGGCCATGGCGTGCTTGACGCCGGTGTCGGGGCCGACGGCGACGACCTCCTCCGTCATCACCTCGCGGACGCGGGTGGCTTCCGGGGAGCGTTTGCTGTCCAGGACCCGGCACAGGACGTCGCGTTCGGTGAAGATCCCCACCACCTCCGTGCCGTCGCGAACCAGGAGAGCGCCGATGTGCTCCTCGTTCATCTTGCGCACGGCGTCCAGCACCGTCGCGTCGGGTACGACACAGTGGACCTTGGCGCCCTTGTGGGCGAGCACGGCCTTGAGCGTATCCTTCATGGATACCTCCCATGACGTGAGCGATCGGCTCAGAGTCAGGTGATTACTTGCTCAAGTGTAACAAATGCTCCACCCGGTCCGATTCCCGGCGTCGCCCCGGTGCCTTTCCGTCAGCCCCAGCGCTGCGCCTTGAGGACGCACAGCGCCGCCATGTTGACGATGTCGTTGACGTCGACCCCGCGCTGCAGGACGTGCACCGGCGCGTTGATGCCGCTGAGGATCGGTCCGATGGCCTCCACCTTGCCCAGGCGCCACAGCAGCTTGTAAGCGATGTTGGCGGACTCCAGGTCGGGGCACACGAGGACGTTGGCGTCGCCCTGGATCCGCGACAGCGGAAAAGCCTCGCGGGCGATCGAGGGCTCGACCGCGGTGTCCGCCTGCATCTCGCCCTCGATCACCAGCTCGGGCCACCGCCGTTCGGCGATCGCGACCGCCTCGCGGACCTTCTCCGATCGCGGGTCGACGTTGGAGCCGAAGTTCGAGTACGAGAGCATGGCGATCCGGGCCTCGGTCTGGAAGTAGATCTGGGCCACCTGCGAGGACAGGAAGGCGATCTCGGCCAGGCCCTCGGCGTCGGGGTCCTGGTTGACGGTGGTGTCGGCGATGAACAGCATCCGGTCCTCGAAGAGCAGCAGGTAGATGCCGGCCGCGCGGTGGATGCCCTCGCGGGTCTTGTGGATCTGCAGTGCCGGGCGGATGCTGTCCGGGTAGGACATGGTGAGGCCGGCGATCAGCCCGTCGGCGTCCTTGAGATGGACCATCATGTTGCCGAAGTAGACGGGATCGCGGACCAGCGCGCGCGAGCGCTCGGGCGTCACGCCGCGCCGCCAGCGCATTTCGCTGAGGGCCGCGGCGTAGGCCTCGCGCCGCGGATCGGCGCCCGGCTCGATCACCTCCACCGCGCCCGCGGGCACCTCGTGCTGCGCGAGCAGCTCCCCGATGACCGCCGCCGAGCCCAGCAGCACCGGGCGGCAGATCCCCTCCTCGGCGAGGATCTTGGCGGCGCGGACGATCTTGTGAGCCTCGCCCTCGGGAAAGACGATGCGCCGCGGATCGTTCTTGGCCTGGTCGAAGACGCCGTGCATCACCTGCCGGGTCCGCGACAGCCGGGTCTCGAGCTCGCGGACGTAGTCGTCCTTCGAGGCGTACGGCTTGCGGGCAACGCCGCTCGCGATCGCGGCCTCGGCCACCGCCGGCGCCTCCCACAGCAGCACCCGGTAGTCGAAGGGCTTGGGGATCAGGTACTCGCGACCGAAGCGGATCGGCTTGCCGCCGTAGGCGCGGATCACCGCGTCGGGGACGTCCTCCTTGGCGAGGTCCGCGAGCGCGTGGGCGGCCGCCAGCTTCATCTCCTCGTTGATGCCGGACGCCGCCACGTCGAGGGCGCCGCGGAAGATGAAGGGGAAACCGAGCACGTTGTTGACCTGGTTGGGGTAG
>DATIVB010000390.1:0-6872 GCA_035466375.1 Chondromyces sp. | reverse complement strand
GCTTTGCTACCATGAGCCTGCGCTGCCGAGGACCGGTACCGGACGGCAGCCGCCTGATACCGCTGGGCCGAACAGGAAGCAGCGGACGGCACTGCCGGGCCGCGGCGGCCCGCACGGCCGGCGCCGGAACCGCCACGAGCTCGAAGGCCACAGCCTGTCGGACGGACAAGGAGGGTGCGATGAAGCACATCAATCGGAGAGTTGTCTTCCTGCTGTGCGCGGTTGCGATACTCACCGCCGCCCACGACGCCGCGGCGCAGGCGGGCGGCCGCATCGCGGGCATCGTCAAGGACCGGGCCGGCGAGCCGATCGAGGGCGTCCGGGTCACCGCCACCACCCCGTCCATGACCGACTTCAGGCTGGAGAAGACCACCGACCGGAAGGGCAAGTTCCTGCTCTCGTTCTCCAACTCGGCATGGCCGTACGTGGTCGAGCTCGCCAAGGAGGGCTTCCAGACCGTGGTCGCCCCCATCGACCCGGTCTCGGGCCAGACGAGCATGGTGGAGTTCGTGCTCGAGCCGGCGACGGCGGAGGACCAGGCGGCGGCCGAGCGGGCCGCGCTCGCCGGCGCCGGCCGCGCGATCCTGGTCTACAACGAGGGCGTGGAGGCGCAGCGCGCCGGCGACCTCGAGCAGGCCGCGGCCAAGTACCGCGAGGCGGCCGCCGTCAACCCCGAGCTCGCGGCGGCCCATACCTCGCTGGCGGCGATCGCCCATATCCAGGGGGACTGGGCCACCGCCGCCGCCGAGGCGGAGAAGGCCCTCGCCATCGACCCGACCGACACCCGCGCTATGCAGCTGCGATTCGACGCCTACCGCCTCTCGGGCGACGAGGCGAAGGCGGACGAGGCGGCCGAGGCGCTGAAGGAGCTGGGCGGGCTCGGCGAGACCGCGGCGCGGATCTTCAACGAGGGGGCGCGGGCCTACAACGAGGGCGACGTCTCCTCGGCGATCTCCAAGTTCCAGCAGGCGGCCGAGCTCGACCCCACGCTGGTCCCGGCGCGGCTGGCGCTGGCCAAGATCTTTTTCGCCGAGGGCAATGTCTCCGAGGCGCTGGCACGGGCCGAGGAGGTCCTGGGGCTGGAGCCGGAGCACAAGGAAGCGCTCGGCATCGTCTACGAGTCGGCCCTGCGCCTGAACGACCCCGAGAAGGCTGCCACCGCCCTCGACGGGCTCGCCGCCTCCGATCCGCAGTGGGCGGCCACCGGGCTCTTCCAGATCGCCGTCGAGCTCTTCAACAGCGGCCGCAACGACGAGGCGGCGCAGGCGCTCGAGCGGGTGCTTGAGGTGGAGCCCGACCACGCGCGTGCCCACTACCTGCTCGGGACGGCGCTCTTCAACACCGGCCAGACCGAGCTCGCCGCGGACCACCTGCGGCGCTTCGTCGAGCTCGCGCCGGACGACCCCGACGTGGCCATCGCCGAGGAGCTCCTGGCGTACGTGCAGTGATCGCATGAGCACCACAGAAATTCGCCCGCGCGCGGCTCGGGTCGCGAGACCGCTTCTCTGGGCCGTGCTTCTCGCAGCTGCGGCCGCCTCGTCGTGCGCGCGGCAGGAGCTCGCGCCGGACCGCGGCGGCGACCTCAACGTGCTGGTGATCACCCTCGACACCATCCGCGCCGACCGCCTCGGCGCCTACGGCAACGACCGCATCGCGACCCCCTTCGTCGACGGGCTCGCCGAGCGCGGCGTGCTCTTCGAGCGCTGCGTCGCCCCCACCCCGCTGACGCTGCCCTCGCACACCTCGATCTTCACCGGCACCTACCCCGTCTTCCACGGGGTGCGCGACAACGGCAACTACGTGGTGCCGGGCGAGCTCACCACCACGGCCGAGGTGCTGGAGGCGGCCGGCTACCGCACCGGGGCCTTCGTCGCCGCCTTCGTGCTCTCCTCGCGGTGGGGCCTCGACCAGGGCTTCGGGACCTACACCGAGCCCAGGGGAGGCTTCGACCCCGGCCTGGTCTCCTTCGCGCAGATCCAGCGGCGCGCGGACGAGGTCGTCGACGACGCCATCGCCTGGCTCGGGGCCGAGCCGCAGCGTCCCTTCTTCGCCTGGGTCCACCTCTACGATCCCCACCTGCCGTACGATCCGCCGCCGGACTTCGCCCGCGAGTACCCCGGCGAGCCCTATCTCGGTGAGGTGGCTTTCGCCGACCGCGAGCTCGGCCGCCTCGGTGACTTCCTCGAGGCATCCGGGCTCGACTCGAAGACGCTGATCATCTTCGCCGGCGACCACGGCGAAGGCCTCGGCGACCACGGCGAGCAGGACCACGGGCTGCTGCTGTACCAGACGACGGCCCGCGCCCCACTGATCATCGCCCACCCGCAGGCCCGCGAGCGCGGCGTCCGCCGCGAGGAGGTGGTGTCGTTGGCCGACATCCACCCCACCATTGCGGACGCCCTCGGGCTGCCGCTCGCCGACGAGGTCCAGGGGCGCAGCCTGTGGCCCCTGCTCGGCGGCGCCGGGAGCTTCGACGAACGGCCGGTGTACGCCGAGACCTACTACCCGAAGCTCCACTTCGGCTGGAGCCCGCTGACCGCGATCCAGGACCGCAGCCACCAGTACATCCACTCGTCGGAACCCGAGCTCTACGACCTCGAGCGCGACCCGGAGCAGGCCGCCGACATCTTCGAGTCCAGTCCCGGGCTCGCCGAGCGCATGGCCGGCGAGCTGCGCGCCCTGGAGGAGGAGCTCGGACGGGGCTCGCTCGACGCCTCGAGCACGCCCGACGCGGACACCATCGCCAAGCTGGCGGCGCTCGGCTACGTGGCGGGCGGGGTCGATGCCGGCGATGGGCAGTCGATCGACGAGCTGCCGAGCCCGAAGAGCATGCTCTGGCTCTACAACCGCCTCATCGAGGCCAACAACGCGATGGCCGCCGGCGACGAACGCACGGCCGAGACCATGCTGCGGGAGATCGTCGCGGCCAACGAGAAGCTGGTCGACGGCTGGGTCTCCCTCGGCAAGCTCTACCGCCGCCAGGGGCGCATGGCCGAGGCGGCGGCGGTGTTCCGCAAGGCGCACGAGCAACGGCCCCTCGACCCCTTCCTGGTCTCGCGCTTCGCCACCGCGCTGATGTCGGCGCAGCAGCCGGCTGAGGCGGAGCAGCTCCTGTTGGCGGCGCTCGAGCAGCACCCCGACGACCCCTACATCGTCTTCGCCCACGGGCGGCTGCTCGAGAAGACCGGGCGCTTCGCCGAGGCCGAGGCGGTGTACCGCCGCTCGGTGCAGCTCGACCCGCGCTCCGCCCCCGCGCACGTGCGGCTCGCCGCCCTCGCCCTGCAGCGCGGCGACGTAGCCACCGTTCAGACGGAGCTCGAGGCCGCGGTGCGGCTCGACCCCGGGGTGCCCGAGGCGAGCATGGTGCGCGGCCAGCTCATGGAGGCCCAGGGCCGGCTCGAGGAGGCGGCCCGGGCCTACCGCGAGGAGCTCGAGCGCACCCCGAGGGACCTGTCGGCGGCGCTGTCGCTGAGCCGGGTCGAGGGCCGGCTCGGCCGCAAGGCCGAGCAGGAGGCCGCGCTGCGCCACGCGATCGAGGCCAACCCGCGCTCGCCCGGCCCCTACCTGATGCTGGCCCTCACCTTCCTGCAGCGCGAGGAGCGCTACGAGGAGGCGCGCCGCCTCGCCGAGCTCGGCCTGCAGCAGCAGCCGCAGGGCCAGGAGCTCAAGCTCGCCTACTTCCTCCTCGCCGACCTCTCGAACCGCCTCGGCGACCGCGAGCGGGAAGCCGAGTACTTCCGTCTCGGCTCGCAGATTCCGGGTCCCGGCGAGGGCGGTCGATGACGATCATTCCGCACAGGGGTCTTCCGTCCCGTCTGGTCACCGCCGCGATCGGCTGTGCGCTCCTCGCCGCCTGCTCCCGCGGGACGGACGAGCGCGCCGGCGACGCCGCCTCGCTGTCGATCTCCGGCCGCCCGCCGGTGCTCCTGATCACCCTCGACACGACCCGCGCGGACCACCTCGAGCCCTACGGCGCCGCGGATGCCGAAACGCCGGCGCTCGCCGGCCTCGCCCGCGACGGGATCGTCTTCGAGCACGCCTTCGCCACTGCACCGGTCACCGCGCCGAGCCACGCCTCCATCCTCACCGGCCTCTACCCGCCGCGGCACGGCGTCCGCAACAATCTGACCCACCACCTCGGCGACGGCATCCCGACGCTCGCCGAAAGGCTGTCCACGGCCGGCTACCGCACGGCCGCCTTCGTCTCGGCCATCGTGCTCGAGCGGCGCTACGGCCTCGACCGGGGTTTCGAGGTCTACGACGACGAGATCCGGGCGGCGGGCGCGAGCCGCGAGTCGCGGATGACGACCGAGCGCCGGGCCGCGGACACCGCGGATCGGGCGCTGGCGTGGCTCGACGGGCTCGGCGGGGAAACCCCGTTCTTCCTGTGGGTCCACTTCTACGACCCGCACCTCCCCTTCTCGCCGCCCTCGCCGTGGGCCGAGCGCTTCGCCGAGCGCCCGTACGACGGGGAGATCGCCTATATGGACTCGCAGGTGGCCCGCCTTCTCCAGCACCCCCGGGTCGCCGGCGGCGACGCGCTGGTGGTGGCGATGGGCGACCACGGCGAGGGGCTCGGCGAGCACGGCGAGGAGG
The DNA here is from genome assembly GCA_035466375.1 of Chondromyces sp. Classification (GTDB taxonomy): domain Bacteria; phylum Acidobacteriota; class Thermoanaerobaculia; order Thermoanaerobaculales; family Sulfomarinibacteraceae; genus Sulfomarinibacter. The sequence goes on along the minus strand of DATIVB010000390.1, from coordinate 2,276 downwards.
CCCACGGGCTGCTCATCTACGACTCCACCATCCGCGTCCCCTGGCTGATGCGCCTGCCGGGCGGGCCGTCCGGCCTGCGGGTCGAGGCCCCCGTCAGCCAGGTCGACCTGGTGCCGACCTTGGTCGAGCTGCTGTCCCTCGAGCCCGAGGCGGGGGGGCCGGAGCTCGAGGGCCGCAGCCTAGGGCCGCTGCTCGCAGGCGGGGGCTCCCTGCCCGAGCGCCTCCTCTTCGCCGAGTCGGAGGTGCCCTTCTTCTCCTACGGCTGGGCCAGGCTGCGCAGCGCCTACCAGTGGCCGCTCAAGTTCATCGATGCACCCGTCGCGGAGCTGTACGACATCGAGCGCGACCCGGGTGAGACCCGCAACCTGGCGCCCGAAAGCTCGGCGGACACGCGGCGTCTGGCAGCAGCGATCGAGAGCTGGGCCGGGGCCGACGCAGGGTCCGGCAGCACCGTCGGGGTCGACCCCGAGGCCGAGGCGCAGCTGCGGGCCCTGGGCTACCTCGCCGGGGACACGCAGCGGCCGGCCGGCGAGGGCCGCGGCAACCCGGTCGAGCTGATGCCGGTGCACGACGAGCTGCAGGTGGTGGGCACGATGCTCGCCGAGGGCCGCCCGCGCGAGGCCCTGGAGCGGGTCCAGGTGGCGCTCGAGATGGACCCCGACAACCTCGCCGCCCTGCGCGACCTGAGCCGCGCCCTCACGCAGCTGGGGCGCCTCGACGAAGCGGCGGCGACGGCCACGCGGGCGCGGGAAGCCGCGCCGTGGAGTGCCCAGGCGCTGATGGTCGAGGCCGATGTCGAGCACCGCCGCGGCCGCACGAAGAGGGCCCTCGAGCTCATCGACCGTGCCCTCGAGCTGGACGGGCGCTTTCTCGAGGCGCGCCTCGACCGCTGCCGTTACCTCGCCGAGCTCGGGCGCGGCGACGAGGCGGCTTCCGAGCTCACGCCGCTGCTCGCCGAGCATCCCGCCAACAACTGGGTGGCGCTGCGCTACGCGGAGCTCGTCGAGCTGCCCGCGGGCGAGTACGCCGCCGCCGAGCGGCGGCTGCGCGCGGTGGTCGCGCAGAACCCGTACATCGCCGAGGCCTGGTTGCTGCTCGGGACGGTGCTGCAGCAGGCCGGCCGGCCCGAAGACGCGGTGGCGGTCTACCGCGAGGCGATGGCGAGCGGCGCCGCCAACTCCGACGTCCCGGCCCGTCTCGCCCTGCTGCTCGCGGAGCTGGAACGGCCCGAAGCCGAGCCGGCGCTGCGGGAGGCGATTGCCGGCAGCGCGGCGCCGCGCGCCGACCTCCACGTCGCGCTCGGCGACATCCTCGCGTCTCGCGGGCGCCGGCCGGAGGCGCGGCAGCAGTACGAGCTCGCCGCCGCCTCCCCGACGCACTCGGTCGGGACCCGCAACGCCCAGGCGATGGCTCTGCTCGAGCTCGACCGCCCGGCCGAGGCCGAGGCCCTGTGGCAGGAGCTGACCCACGAGCAGCCCGGCTTCGCGAAGGCCTGGCTCAACCTGTCCTCGCTCGCGATCCGCCGCGCCGACTGGCGCGAGGTCGAACGCTTCGCACGGGCCGCGGTCGAGCGCGACCCGGAGTCGTCGGCGGGGTGGAACAACCTCGCCATCGGCCTCGAGGAACTCGGCCGCGCGAGCGAGGCGGAGGCTGCCTACCGGCGGGCGATCGCCGTCGAGCCCGACGGCTGGAGGGCCCGTTTCAACCTCGGCATCCTGCTGCGCAAGAGCGCCCGCTACCCGGAGGCCGCCGAGCTCCAGCGCGAAACGCTGGACCGGGCGCCCTCTCACGCCGGCGCCCACTTCGAGCTCGGGATGCTGCTCGCCGGCCCGCTCGGCGACCCAGCCGGCGCGCGCGCCCACCTGCAGGCCGTGATCGACCTCGAGCCGGGCCACCCGCGGGCGCGCCAGGCGCGCGCCGTGCTCGAGCAGCTCCCCCGCTGACCGGATTTTCCGGAGGCTTGCGGCGTCAGCGCTCCTGCGAAGCCCTGGCCCGCAGCCGTTGCGCGAGGGCGAGCGCGCGCTCGCGCTGCGGCCCCGGCTCGGCCCGCTCGGCGAAGGCCTCGAAGGAGCCGATGGCCTCCACCAGGTGGCCCGCCTGCGCGTGCACGAGGCCGAGATTGAAGAGCAGCTCGACCGCGTCCGGGTTGATCTGCCGCGCCCGCTCCCAGGCGGCGATGGCCGCGTCCAGATCGCCCTGGCGCACGCAGGCCATCGCCAGCGCGTTCCACCCGTCGAACGAGCCGGGGATCGCCGCCACCACCCGCTCGAGCAGCG
>DATIVB010000389.1:0-13117 GCA_035466375.1 Chondromyces sp. | reverse complement strand
CGCTGCTCGAAGTGCGCTCCGTTGACGACGACGCCGCCTGAGAGCGCGCCCTTCAGACCAGGCCGCGCAAGCGGCCCCAGCCCAGCACGGCGATCAGGGTCACCAGGATGGCGATGCCCACCGGCCCGGACACCGGGATGGCGTTGACTGCCGCCTCGAAGGGCGGCAGCGGCGTCGGGTCGTCCTCGTCGGGCTCGCCCGGGTCGCCGTTGTCGTTGGGGTCGGTGTCGGTGCCGTCGTCGGAGAGGTCCGAGGTGTCCTCGTCGGCGGTGCCGTCCTCGGCGATGTCGCCGGTGGCCCGTGCCTGGTTGTACCAGGGCGAGCGACCGAGGTCGGGATAGAAGGTGAGCGGGAAGCTGATGGTGAAGCTCGAGCCCACCGGCATCGCCTCGCCGGTCGAAGGCCCCACCAGCACCGCGTCGGCGTCGCCGTCATACGTCGCGTTGGCCGTCGCCACCGTCGCGCCTCCGGTCTGCGAGCCCACCGTCACCGCACCCACGGTGTACTCCGCCGCCGTCGACGGTGCCGCGGGCTCGACGTTCGAACCGAAGGCTGAGGTCAGGTCGTCGGTGACGCGGATGTCGTACAGCGGCACATCGCCGATGTTCTCCACCAGCAGGGTGTAGGTCACGGTGTAGGTCCCGTCGCCGTTCGGCGCCGGCGCCGACACCGTCTTGGCGACGGCGATCTGCGGCTCGAGCACCGGCAGGGTGAAGACGGTGGGGTCGTTCTCGCAGTTGTCGCCGCCCGGGTCGGCGGCGCAGCCGGCGCCGGTCTCGTCGGGGTTGTCGTCGCCGTCCGGATCGGGGTCGAGGCCGTCGTCCGACTCGTCGGAGGTGTCGCCGTCGGTCGTGCCGTCCTCGCGGCTGTCGCCTTCGGCGATCGCCTGGTTCTCGTACACCGTCTTACCGACCGCCGGGTAGAAGCGCACCCCGAAGCGCAGGGTGGCAGTGGCGCCGACCTCGACCACGTCGCCCGGGCTCAGGGTGAGGAGCTCCTGGTTCGTGGCGCCGTCGAAGTCCGGGTTCACGGTGAGGTCCGAGTTCGGCGGCGCGCCGGACGGGTTCTCGACGGTGATGGCCGGGGCCGAGCTGATGGCGTACTCGCCCGGCGCGTCCGGCGTATCGGTCACCAGCGTGCCGAACTCGGTCGCGAGGTCGTCGGTGAGCTGGACGTCCCGCAGCGGGAAGTCGCCGAGGGCCTCGATGAGGAACTCGTAGGTCACGGTGAAGCTGCCGTCGCCCAACGGCGTCGGGCCGGCGGCCACCCGCTTGGCGACCCCGATCTGCGGCCGGCAGGCCGGCGCCGTGAGGTCGGCAACGGAGGTGGCCGGGTCGAGGGGCACTTCGACGCCGGTGAAGGCAACCGTCTTGGCGCCGAGGTCGAGCGCCAGCTCGCGCAGCACCGGCTGGCCGGCGTTGGCTCCGGAGGGCGCGTCGAAGCCCGCCCATATGCGGCCGTCGGGGGTGCGGGCGAGCTGCAGGTTGAGGCCGCCGGGCGGCGGTTCGAGCCGGGTGAAACGTGCGCTCGGGGTGGCGCCCGCCGGGTCGTAGGTCCACATGGTGAGCACAGAAGGCGCGCCGCTGTTCCACGTCGCGCCGAGCAGCAGCACTCCGCCTGAGCCGTTGTCGATGGAGATGACGTCGCCGAAGCCGCCGAGGTCGGCCACGGCGTCGCCGGGGTCGGTGTCCGCCGCCGCATCGCCCTGGATGTCGAGGCGGGTGATGGAGACGATACCGGTGCCGTCCGGGGTCATGACGAGGGCGTACATGGCCTCGATGTCGCCCGGCAGCTCCGCCCCCACGTAGTACGTGTTGGTGGGGTTCCAGAAGGTGCCGCCGCCGCTCTGCAGGCTGAGGCCCGCGAAGGGCGGCGCGTACGGCGCGCTCGCGAGGTCCGCGATCAGCGAGTGGGCGTTCGTCGTCTCGTCCCAGCGGTAGATGCTGGTGGCGTTGCCGTAGTAGGCGATGCAGACGTTGTCGTTGGCCGCCAGCGCATTGATGGTGGTCGAGCTCGAAAAGACCGAGGTGCTCAGGAACCGCACCTCGCCGGTGTCGACGTCGACGCCGTAGAGCTGCCCCGACCCCGAGCCGACGTAGACGTAGTTGCGGGAGGTGGCCGCGGCTGGCACCGCCGCGGCGACGATTGCGATCGCGACCCATAGAGTCCAACGGCGCCAGAGAAGACCGAGCATGTGACGATAACCTCCCCGGATCCCGGTGATCCGGCCTGACCTCAAGGAAAGGATGTTCTGATTCGCGACAGGATGAACGAACGGAACACCCGCCCGATGCCCCTATTGTACCAGCAGGTCCCGACGCCTGGCTCGACCTGGCGGACTCGGCGCTGCCGGAGATCATCGAGCGCTCCCGCGGCCACATCGCGTCGCCGGCGCCCTGCCACGTCTTCCGCTTCCGCCCCGGCATCGTCGGCATCCCAGGCCAGCAGCCGTGTCTTCATCCCCGCGTCCGCGTCCGCGTCCGACGAAGGGTCAATCAACCCTCAGGCTCGAAATATCCTTCGATATCGAAGTGTTTTCTTGTGGTGAGCACGGCATGGTGCCGCGCTCTCGATTTGACACGGAGGACCTCATGAGCACTCCCGATATGCGCATCCGCCCCGCCGCCGAGCGCGGCCGGGCCGAGCTCGGCTGGCTGTCGAGCCGGCACAGCTTTTCTTTCGGCCAGTACTACGACCCCGAGCACATGGGCTACCGCAGCCTGCGGGTCATCAACGACGACCGGGTGCAGGCCGGCCGGGGTTTCGGCACCCACCCGCACCGCGACATGGAGATCATCAGCGTCGTGGTCGAGGGGGCGCTCGAGCACCGCGACAGCCTCGGCACCGGTTCGGTGATCCGGCCGGGCGAAGTGCAGCGGATGACCGCCGGCACCGGCGTTCAGCACTCCGAGTTCAACCCCTCGCCGAGCGACGAGGTGCGCTTCCTGCAGATCTGGATCGAGCCCGAACGGACGGGTCTCGAGCCTGGCTACGAGCAGCGCGCCTTCCCCTGGGACAGCCTGCGTGACTCGTGGGCGCTGATCGCCTCGCGCGACGGCCGCGACGGCTCGCTGAGAGTCCACCAGGACGTCGCCATCTACCGCGCCACCTTGAGCCGGGGAGCGAAGCTCGAGAGAGCCTTCGAGCCCGGGCGCCACGCCTGGCTGCAGGTCATCGAGGGGACCGTCGAAGTCAACGGTCGACGCCTCGAGGAGGGCGACGGGATGGCAGTCGACGACCCCGGGACCCTCGGCGTGACCGGAGCCGGCGACTGGAGCGACGTGCTCCTCTTCGATCTCGCGTGAGTCTCACCGCCGCCACAAAACAAGGGGCGCGCCGCGGGGCGCGCCCCTCTTCTTCGTCTCCAGACAGTGCCGTCAGACGGCCGAGCGCTGCCGCACGGCCGCCTCGGACCACCACCGCAGCTCGGCGAGGAACCGGTCCGCCCGGCCCTCGAAGTCGTCGTCGGTCGGGCCGTCGTCCGAGAAGGACTGCCCGACCCGCGCCACCGGCAGCGAGGCCGGGATCGGGGCCGCGCCCATGGCGAGCAGCACCAGCCGCAGCTGGGCGAGGCAGCTGATCCCACCGAAGGCGCCGGCCGACACGGTGACGATCCCCACCGGCTTGCGCTGGAGCTCCGGCAGCAGGTAGTCGAGCGCGTTCTTGAGCACGCCCGGGTAGCCGTTGTTGTACTCGGGGGTGACGACCACCAAGCCGTCGCCCGACGCCACGGCTTCGCTCAGACGCAACACCGCCTCCGGCGAGTCATCGCGCATCCGCAGCCGCTCCTCCATGATCGGCAGCGCCAGCTCCTCGAGGTCGAGGAGCTCGCTCGAGATCCCGTCCGCCGTCAGCCGGCGGTGCAGCCATCGCGCCACCTTCGGGCTCTGGCGGTTGCGACGTACGCTGCCGAGGAGAATCGGGATGTTCAGCTTCTCGCTCATGGCGCGCCGTCAGCTTTCGTCCACCGGCTGCGGGGAGTAATAGAAGCGCTCGTCGACGATCTTGTCGTCGCGCCAGCGCTGCACCGCCACCTGGGTGAAGGCGAGTCGCGCACCGTACTGAACGTTGTGAAAGTCCAGCCACCACTGCACCATGGACGTGTCGCCGTCGACGACGACGTTCTTGACCTCGGCGCCGTACCAGGTGGTGTTGTCGACGAAGGCCTGCTCGCGCTCGAGGTTGGCGGCGAGGCCGACCGTCGGTGGGTTGTCGTTCTCGGCCATGACCACGTCGTCGGCGTAGAACTCGTTCATCGCCTCCATGATCTTGCCCTGGAGCACCATCGCATTCAGCTTCTCGACTCGCTCACGGATTCCATCAGACATGTCGTTCTCCTTTCGCGGTCCGCCGCTCTCCGAGCGGGGGTCTTCGGCGTTTACGATCGGGACGCCCCGAGCCGGCGGCATAGCGCCGCCAGCTGCTGCTGCTCCCCGGCGGACAGCGCCGAGAAGGCGTCCACCAGGACCTCCACCACGCGCGGGAAGACCTCGCGCACCAGTTCTCCGCCGTGGTCGGTCAGGTGGATGGTGACGACGCGCCGGTCCTCGCGGTCGCGCCGCCGCTCCACTAGACCGCGACGCTCCAGGTTGTCAACGACGGTGGTCATGTTGCCGGCGCTCTTGAGCACCTTGCCGGCGAGCTCGTGCTGGCACAGCGGACCGAGGTGATGCAGGGCCTCGAGGGCGCCGAACTGGCTCTCGGTGAGCCCGGCGGCGCGCATCACCTCGTTCTCGCGGAGGCTCACCGCGTTGACCGCGCGGCGCAGCTTGATGTACGCGTCGAGCGCTCTCTTCTCCGCCGCGGGGCCCTGGTGCCTGGTGGCCATCTGGAGCTGTCTCCCTCATCTATTAAATTCGATGTCGATTCAATCGATATCGAAACAAATAACAAGGCGCAGCCGACAGACATTCCAACTCCCAGCCAGGTCGACCGCAGAGACCGCGGTTTGCGGGGTTTGCGCGGCGGACGAAAGCGGGTAGTCTCGGCTCGGAGCCGCAGCCGCCCGGAGGAGGACCATGCGCACCATCATCGAGCCCTTCCGCATCAAGATGACCGAGCCGCTCAAGATCACCAGCCGCGCCGAGCGCGAGTCGGCGCTCGAGAAGGCACACCACAACGTCTTCCTGCTCGACGCCGAGGACTGCTGCATCGACCTCCTCACCGACTCGGGCACTGGCGCCATGTCCGCGCAGCAGTGGGCGGCGATGATGCTCGGCGACGAGAGCTACGCCGGCAGCCGCTCGTGGAAGCGCTTCGAGGCGGCGGTCGGCGAGATCACCGGCATGCCGCATATCCTGCCGACCCACCAGGGCCGCGCCGCCGAGGGCATCCTCGCCGAGTGCATCCTGAAACCCGGTGACGTCATCCCCAACAACAGCCACTTCGACACCACCCGCGCCAACATCGAGTACCGCGGCGCCGTGGCGCTCAACCTGCCCTGCCGCGAGGCCTTTGACACCCAGCACGAGGCCCCCTTCAAGGGCAACATGGACGTCGAGGCGCTCGCCGACTGCATCGCCGAGCACGGGCGGGAGAAGATCCCCTTCGCGATGGTCACGGTGACCAACAACACCGGCGGCGGCCAGCCGGTGTCCATGGCCAACCTCAAGGCCGTCAAGGCGGTCCTGGCCGAGCACGGCATCCCGCTCGTCATCGACGCCTGCCGCTTCGCCGAGAACGCCTACTTCGTGCGCGAGCGTGAGCCAGGGTATGAGGACCGCCCGCTCCTGGAGATCGCGCAGGAGATGTTCGCCCTCGCCGACGGCGCCACCATGAGCTGCAAGAAGGACGGCCTCGCCAACATCGGCGGCTTCCTGGTCTGCCGCGACGAGAGCTGGGCCGAGCGCTTCCGCAACCTGCTCATCCTGCGCGAGGGTTTCCCGACCTACGGCGGGCTCGCCGGCCGCGACCTCGAGGCGATCGCCGTCGGCCTCAGGGAGGCCCTCGACTACGACTACCAGGTCTACCGCCACGCCACCGTCGAGTACATGGTCCGGCCCCTGTCGGACCTCGGCGTGCCGATGGTGCGGCCGGCCGGCGGCCACGCGCTGTTCCTCGACGCGCGCGCCATGCTGCCCGAGATGCCGCAGCTCCACTACCCGGGCATCGGCATCGTCAACGCGCTTTACCTCGCCGGCGGAGTGCGCGCGGTGGAGCTTGGCAGCGTCATGTTCGGGCACTTCGACGAGCAGGGCGTCGAGCAGCCCTCACCGCTCGAGCTGGTGCGGCTCGCCTTTCCCCGCCGGGTCTACACCCAGAGCCACTTCGACTACCTCATCGAGGTCATCGAGGAGGTGTGGAACCACCGCGACCGCATCCCCGGCCACCGCATCACCTCGCAGGCGAAGCAGCTGCGCCACTTCACCTGCCGCTTCGAACCATTGAGCGATTGAAAAAACGGCGCCCCCCGGGTTCTCCGGGGGGCGCACGAGCTCAGACCGGCGGAGGGGGATCAGGGCATGCCGGTCAGGTTGAGCGACTCGAGAATGTCGTTCTGGTCCTCGAGCTCATTTCGGGTCGCGGTCGGATCGAGGCGCACCGTCTCCGCCGCGTAGATGATCTGCGACAGATAGGTGTCGGGCACGGTGTCGCCGTCGGTGTCGAACTGCGGGCCGAAGGCGTCGATGATGGTGTCGGCGTCGCTGTCCGCGGTGTCGAAGCCCCACACGCCGTTGGCGAAGTTGAGCCACACGGCGAGCAGTTGCCGATCGAGGATCTCCGCCATGTCGGACGTGCCGTTGACCCACAGGACGTCGTCCGCCAGTGCGAGGGTCGAGGCGTCGCGCTCCTCGTGGAAGACGAGGCTCATCAGCCCGGCGATGTCGAGGTAGCAGAGCAGCTCGTCGGGATCGAAGTCCGTCTTGCCCTTCTGCCGCATCTGGTGCCGCCAGTAGCCCGCACTGCGGATCTGGTCCGCGTCGCCCACGATCACCACCGCCACCGTGTCGGTGGGCGAGGCGCCGCCGTCGTCGTCCTCAGAGAAGAAGCCCACCACGTACGTGCAGGCTTCGTCAAAGGCGTGCGACGGATCGTCGGTGACGTCCCTCGGTTGGATCGACGGGCTGGGCAGAGGATCGGCCAGCGGCGGGTTCACCAGGTACGGCGTCGTGAGGTCCGGCGACGGCGGCCCGTCGCCCCAGTCCCAGCTCAGCTCGAGGTCGTCCGAGCCCGGATCGGTCGCCCGGCCCGAGAAGTCCACGTCCTCGCCGACTCCGCCGAGGATGACCTCGTCGCCGTTGGGCAGCACCACGGCCGCCGAGGCGTCGATCTCGGCCGTCGGGTCCACGTTGTCGATCTGGGCGTCGGCCTGGAAGCAGGTGAAGGTGTCGTCGTCGAAGCCGCAGACCTCGATGGAGAAGGTGCCGTTATCGCCGTACACGTGCACGGCCTGGAATGACAGGGTGGCGTCGGGCCTGACATTCTCGAGCACGCCCGGCAGCGGGTTGGCGCCGCCACCGTCGCCCCAGTCGACGGTCGCCGTCAGGGGATCGAGCCAACCCGGATCGGTCACGGTCCCGGTGATGGTGAGCGGGCTGTTCTCGTCGACCGGGGCGTCGCTGACGAAGACCACCGTCGGCGCCACGTTGGCGACCGTCACCGTGCTCTCGTCGGTGTCGCTCAGCCCCTGCTGGTCGGTGACCCGGAGGGTCACGGTGTAGACGCCGTCCTGCCCCACCAGGTCGAAGGTGGGGTTGACGACGAAGGCGTCGTCGAAGGCGCCGTCGTCGTCGAGGTCCCACGCGTAGCTCAGAGGTCCGCCGTCGGGATCGAAGGAGCCGCTGCCGTCGAGCACGACGTCGGTGCCCTCGACGGTGTTGTAGGGCCCGCCGGCGTCGGCGATCGGCGGCCGGCTGAAGTTGACCCGCCACACGCCGCGGCCCTGCGAGCCGATGTACATGTTGACCTCGTCCGCCGGCTCGTGGTCGAAGTAGGCGTAGCGCGGCCTCGGAATGAGCGGGATGCCCGACCCCACAGGGTCGAGCTGGTCGGTGATGAGTGTCCAGTCGTCGCCGCCGTCGGTGCTCAGGAAGACCCCCGAGTCGATGCCGCCGGCGACGATGATGTTGGGATCCTCGGGATCGAAGGCCATGAGGCTCGGCTGCGGGTAGCCCGCGAGGCTTGTGAAGCGGGCCGGCCCGTTGGAGGTGCGGATCTTGAACTCGTCGCCGGCACCGTCCATGAGCTCGTTGAGCTCGTCGATGGGGTCCCAGCTCGCGCCGCCGTCGGTCGACAGGACCATCTGCGGCGTGGCGGCGTTGGTGGAGGCGATCAGGCGGTTCGGATCGTTCGGGTCGACCTCGAACAGCGCGATCCCGCCCGGGGGCGACGGCACCGTCGACCAGGCGCCGGCGGGGTTGGTCCCCACGAAGCGCCACAGCTGATCCGTGTTGCGGCCGTCGCAGTCGCCCACCTGGACGTAGAAGGTGGGCACGCCGCCGTCGAGGGCCGCCTGCACCGCGCAGGCGCCGCCGCCGCCGGTGGGCGGCTCGGTGGCGTTGCCGAGCTCGGTCCAGATGATGGGGTTGGCGCTCAGGTTCTGGGTGATGTAGATGCCGCCGTCGCCGTTGTTGACGCCCGAGCAGCCTCCTTCCACCTCGTCAGCCTCGTCGACATCGCCGTCGCCGTCGTTGTCGATCCCGTCAGGACCCACGCAGTCGCGGGTGATGACAACGTAGCTGTCGGTGCCGAATGTGTCGATCGTGTCGGGGTAGCGGAAGCCGCGCAGCAGACCGTCCGCCGGGTAGGTGTTGACCTGCGACGAGCCCACCGATCCCGGGGGGCCGAGGAGGAGACTGGTGGCCCGCGGCGAGCCGCAGCAGAAGGTCCACAGCACCTGGGTGGAGTCGGCCGCGGTGTCGAAGATGTCGCAGCAGGCGGTGTTGTTCCACGTCGGGCTGAGAGCGCCGCCGTCGGTGGCGCCGAACATGCCGTTGTCCTGGTTGCCGAAATAAAGGTCCTCCATCGCATCGCCGCCCTGCTGGGCGCCGGTCATGGTCCACAGCCAGAGGCCGCGCGGGGTCACCGAGGGCTGCTCCCAGGCCGGTACCTGGCACGCCGGGCTCGCGTTGGAGGTGTTGTAGTAGACGCCGCCGTCGGACGAAAAGACCTCGGGGCAGGCGTCCACCGCCGCCTCGCTGTCGAAGACGATGGCGCCGACGTCGTCGTGGCCCCCGAAGGCGCGGGTGTACTCGCCGAACCAACCCGTCGGCAGGGAGTACGGATCCGGGATGTCGTCGTGCGCCACGGGGCAGCGCAGGCCGCCGCCGCCGGGGTTGCTGGTGCACGAGGCGCGGTAGAGGTGGACGTCGCCGTACCACAGGTCGAAGAGGTCCTCGCCGCCGCCCCCGTCGGCGCGCTGGTTGGTCTCGACGAAGGGAATGCGTCCCTGGCGGCGCGACTCGGGCGTGCCGAGGTAGGTCCAGCTGGCGCCGCCGTCGTCCGACTCGTAGATGTTGGCGCCGACCGCCACGAAGAGCACGTCCTCCTCGTCGGGAGAGACCGCGATCGAGCACAGGCCGGTGGGCAGGTCGGCGCTCGGCGTCGACCAGTTGAGGCCGCCGTCGATCGAGCGCTGGTGCCCATCGTCGCCGCACACGTCGACGATGCCGCCGTCGTGCACCACGACGTCCCAGACGTTGGTAGCCAGAGTCACCGGCGTCGGGTCGATCCAGTCCCAGGTGGCGCCGGCGTCGTCGCTCACCGCGAGGCCGCAGTTGGTGCCGACCCACACCGAATCCGCATTGTCCGGGTCGACCGCGATGCCGAAGCCCGAGGGCTCGTCGCGCCGGGTCGAGCTGCACTGCCCCACGGGCGGCGTCAGCGACGGCGGGTGCATCCAGGTGATGCCGCCGTCGGCGCTGATGTTGATGCCGGCCAGGGTGTCGACCCGGCCGTCGAAGAAGGAGGTGGCGTAGACCCGGTCGTCGTCCGTCGGGTGGACCTCCACGTCCCAGGCCGCCACCGGCAGGTGGCTGTCGAGGCGGAACCAGGTGAGGCCGCTGTCGGTGGACTTGTAGACCCCGCCCCACTCGCTGGCGGCGTAGAAAACGGTGTTGTCGCCGGGCACCGCGGCGAGGCCGTTGACGCGGCCCCCGGTGGCGCCGTCGGGGTCCGAGGGGTCGAGGGTGGAGCTGGTCGGGTTGATCTCGGTGAAGAGGAACTGGGCCTCGGCCGCGGGCTGCCAGGCCGCAAGGACTGCCAGCGCGATCAGCGCGGCGGCAGCACGGTTGAATGACCGGGGACTGCGGCGGTGGGTCGTGGCCGTCATCGGATCACCTCCTCCCGGGGCTGCAGGGCGTCAGGCTCGGCCCCGAACTCAGAGTCCACCGGACAGATGGGTGCCTGGAAACGGAGCGTCTCGGAGGGCACCCACTCGTCTCCCGACCGGACGGAGAGGCGCCAGGTGTAGTTGACGCCGGGTTGCAGGTCGGTCAGCACGACGAATTGCGCCTCGGGATCGCGGAGTTGCGGCGCGTCCACCAGGGCCTTGGCGGGCGACTCTCCCTGGCGATCGCGCGGCCGCTCGGGCTCGAGAGTCGTGAACTTGCGGGCCGCGAAGCCGCCGGCGTACATCGTGACCTCGGCGCGCATGGACGGCTTCTCGCCACCTGGAGACGCCGTCTTGTCGGCTTTCGTCCAGCTCAGGCGCGCGATGCTCTTGCCGAGAAACACGTCGCTGCACCAGACGTCGCTGGTCGCCATCACGGCCATGGCGGACTTGCCGGCCGATGCGAAGGTGAGGCGCTCGGTTCGGCTTTCGCCGCGCTGCGCCAGCGCCTGGCCAGCGCCGACCAGCAGCAGCATCAGCGCCACCGGCACTGCGCGTCCAAAGACAAGGCCCGCACGATGTGGCGGCGGGCCGGAGGAACGGTCTCTTCCAAACATGACGACCTCCCGTCGATGTTCTGTCGAAGGCCCCGACCGACGGCCTCACGCCGTCGGGTTCCGGTCCTCCGTGTGTTTGAGAACGAGAGTGAGTATTATTGTCAGAATAAAACAGAGGCGCGGGCTGCGTCAAGGGAGTCGGAACCTGCTCCGTGTGATCCCGGTCACATCAGACGGTTCTCTCGAGCCGCAGAGCGCGGCGTGCGCCCGCGACCCGCTTCGACGGACACCCCGAGGTGACTGGCCACCTGGTCTGCGGACCACCTGAGCGCCGCATCCGTCGGGCTGCGGCGGTGCAGTTGTGTGCTGCGGAGGAAGGGATCAGTCGCCGGCGATCGCGAGGCCCAACATCTGGACGAAGTCCGCCACCCGCTTGGTCCACACCAGCCGGACCTTCTTCTCGCCGCCCTCGGAGTCGCGCAGGGTGTACTCGGCCGCCGGGTTCAGGACCTCCTTGCCGATGTACATGGCGCCGACCCCGGTGCCGCTGCGATCGCGGAGGATCAGGGGCAGGGTCTTCTCGTTACCGCGGGCATCGGTGGTCACCAGCTTGACGTAGCTGAAGCTCGGCGTGCGTCCGAGGTCGCGCCGCTCGTCGGACTCGGTCATGGGTGGCTCCTTCTCCCCGCCGCGGGAGCACCCGGCGGGCACGCTCCGGCCCGCGGGGCCCTCGTTGGTCGCCGCCGCCCTCGCGGCAGCCTGGATGTCATGCGCCGATTGTAGCCCGCCCGGCCTGCCAAATCGAGCGCTCTCCTGGACCTGCCCGAAACCTCGCCCGGCGCCGCCCGTAAGTTCTCTTCGATTCGGAGGCTGATCATGCCGATCTTTCGCCCCGGCAGGTACCTCAGGGTGCCGCTCCTGGCTCTCCTGGTCGCTGCCGCCGCCCTGCCGGGCGCGGCCACGACTCCTGCGGACGGCCGCACCGTGAAGCTCGGCGAGGCCGAGCTGTACTACCGGGACATCGGCCGCGGCGAGCCGCTGCTGCTGCTGCACTCGGGAACCCAGTCGTCGCAGATGTGGGACGACTTCGTCGACGCTTTCTCCGGGCGCTACAGATTGATCATTCCCGACCTCCGGGGCCACGGCGGCTCCACGAACCCGCAGGGGATCTGGTCGACCCACCAGTTCGCGGACGATACCTTCGCCCTCCTCGACCACCTCGGAATCGAGCACGTCAGGGCCGTCGGGGCCAGCGCCGGAGGCATGACGCTGCTCCGCATGGCGACCCGGCAACCGAGCAGAATCCGGGCGATGATCCTCATCGGCGTCGGCACGTCGATCCCGCCCGCGTGCGGCCGGCAGCTCGCGGCGGTAACCACGGACGGGCTGCCGGAGTCCGCCTGGGAGCGCCTCCGCGCCCGTCATCGTCACGGCGACGATCAGATCCGGGCACTCTACGCCTGGGTCGCCTCGCTGGCGGACAACCCGAGCGACATGAACTTCCAGCTGACGGAGCTTGCCACCATCACCGTTCCGACGCTGATCATCCACGGCGACCGTGACTACTGCTTCCCGGCCGCTATGGCCGTGGAGGTCTACACGGCGATCCCCGGGGCGGCTCTATGGGTGGTTCCCAACGGCGGCCACGTCCCCATCAGCGGCGCCGACGCCGGGAGATTCACCGACATCGCTCTGGAGTTTCTCGAGCGCGCGGGCTCATCCGATTGACGATCCGGCGACGCCGGCTTTGGCCGGACGCCGCCGCGCTGCCTCTGGGCGGCATCGCGGCGATTTGTTCCGACGCGTCACGGGTCCTCGGATTCTCCATTCCTCGCTGCACGTTCGACGATCTTCGCGAACTCCGGGTCGTCGCGAAGCGACACGAAATCGCTGTCGCCGGCAAGTGAGTCGCCGTTCGAGTAGCCGAGCTGGACAGCCTCGTCGAGCAACCGCAGGGCGGCCTCTCGTTCTCCCTGCAGGGCCGCGACGCCGGCCAGCGCACAGCGAGAGTCCAGGGTCTCGGGGTGCCGCTCGCCGAGCGTCCGCCGGCGCGCCTCGAGGACCTCGAGGTGCAGACCGAAGGCGTCGTCAAGTCGGTCCTGGGCGGTGAGGACGATGGCCAGGTTGTACTCCGAGGACATGGTCTCGGGGTGCTCGGCGCCGAGCACGCGGCGCTGGTCCTCGAGGACGGCCTGGAGCAGGGCTTCGGCCTCGGCCTGGCGTCCCTGCTCGATCAACACCCAGGCCAGCCGGACCGACGACCACATCGTGTCGGGGTGGTCGGCGCCGG
>DATIVB010000388.1:0-6224 GCA_035466375.1 Chondromyces sp. | reverse complement strand
GGGTCGCGCACGAGATCAACAACCCCCTGGCTGCGATCGGCGAGCTGGCCGGGCTGATGGAGGACCTCATCGACGAGGAGTTCCTCGCCAGTTCGCCGCATGCCAGGCTGTTCCAGGACAACGTGCGCAAGATCCAGTCGCACGTCGACCGGACGCGCGGCATCACCCACCGGATGCTGGGCTTCGCGCGGCGCATGGAGCCGCACCAGGACACCTTCAACGTCAACGACGTCGTCGGCGAGGCGCTGTCCTTCATCGAGCGCGAGGCCTCCTTCCGTGGCGTCGAGCTCATCCGACAGCTCGACCCGGCGCTGCCGATGATCAAGAGCGACCGCGCCCAGCTGCAGCAGGTCTTTCTCAACCTGCTCAACAACGCCCTCGACGCCGTCAGTGAAGGCGGCCGGATCATGGTGACGACCCGCGTCGTCGCCGACTCGGTGGTGGTCATGGTCGAGGACGACGGCAGCGGCATCCCCGAGGAGCTGCACGACCGGATCTTCGACCCGTTCTTCACCACCAAGGCCCCCGGCGAAGGGAGCGGCCTCGGTCTCTCGATCTGTCATACCATCATGAAGGGCCTCGGCGGCTCCCTGAGCTTCGACAGCGCGCCGGGCGAGGGGACGATCTTCAGGGTGCGGTTGCCGAGGACGCAGATCTGACCGCCCGCGGGCGGTGAAAGGAGACCAGGTCGATGGCCCTACGACTGCTGGTGGTCGACGACGAAGAGGACTTCCTGCGCTCGATCGTCATGCGGATCGAGCTGCGGGGCATCGAGGTCGAGGGGGTCACCAGCGGGGCCGCGGCTCTCGAGTACCTGAAGGCCAACCCTGACGCGGTGGACGTCGTGCTGCTCGACATCAAGATGCCGGGAATGGACGGCATCGAGGCCCTGCGGCAGATCAAGTCCTGTTGCCCCGACACCGAGGTGATCGTCGTCACCGGCCACGCCTCACAGGAGTTCAGCCGGCTCGGGCGCGAGCTCGGCGCGTTCGACTACCTCATCAAGCCGATCCGTCTCGACGCCATCCTCGAGAGGATCCAGGCGGCGTTCCGCCGGCGTCGGGGGCTCGACGCCGAGTGACACACCGCGATCAAACGCCGGTTCGATGATGAATGAATCGATCCGACCCCGCGTCCTCCTGGTCGACGACGAGGTCGACTTCCTCTCGAGCCTCGCCCAGCGCCTCGAGCTGCGCGGGCTGCCGGTCCTCACCGCCGGCAGCGGGTTGGAGGCGCTCGAGATCCTCGACCGCGAGCCGCTCGACGTCGTCGTTCTCGACGTGCGCATGCCGGGGATGGACGGGATCGAGACCCTGCGCCGCATCAAGGACCGCCACCCGCAGGTGCAGGTGGTGATGCTCACCGGCCACGCCGACCTCGAGTCCTCCATCGAGGGCATGCGCTTCGGGTTCTTCGACTACCTCACGAAGCCCGTCAAGCTGCCGCAGCTGGTGGAGAAGATCGACGAGGCCTTCAGCCGACGCCGCGGCGAGGAGGTGGCGGGGCGGGAGACCTTCACCGACAAGCTCCAGGAGCACATGATCGTCGCCGACCGGCTCGCCTCTCTCGGCGAGCTGGCGGCCAGCATCGCGCACGAGATCAACAACCCACTGGCGGTGATCTCCGAGGCAGCCGGGTGGCTGCGCTCCCGCGCCGATCGACCCGAGCTCTCTGCGGAGGAGCTGCGGGAGGCCTCGGCCCGGGCCCTCGACAAGATCGAGTCCGCGGTGGATCGCGCGGCTCGTATCAGCCGGAACTTCCTGCACTTCGCCCGCGCGCCGGACGCCACGGTGCGCGCCACCGACCTCGGCGAGCTGGCCTCGGAGGTTCGCGAGCTGACCTGGCGGGCGGCGGAAGCCGACAACATCGAGATCGTGGTGTCGACGACCGAGGGCGCCGACCTGACGGTCGAAACCGACCCCTACCAGCTGCGGCAGGTGCTGCTCAACCTGGTCACCAACGCGGTGCAGGCGGTTACCCGCGGGGGACGTGTCGAGATCGCGGTCGACGGCGCGAGAGACCAGGTCACGATGGCCGTCATCGACGACGGGCCGGGCATTCCGGACGAGCACCTCGAGAGAATCTTCGAGCCGTTCTTCACCACCAAGGAGGCAGGCCACGGAACCGGCCTCGGGTTGTCCGTGTCGCGGGGTATCGTGGAGAAGCTCGGCGGCCGTATCGAGGTCGAGAGCAAGCCGGGGGCGGGCTGTACCTTCCGCGTGGTCATGCCCCGCCGCCGGGCCTGAGGAGGACGCATGACCATCAGGGTGCTGCTCGTCGACGACGAGACGAGCTTCGTGGAGACGCTCAGCAGACGGCTCGGCCTGCGCAGGCTGCAGGTGCTCACGGCAGCGAGCGCCGCCGAGGCGCTGGCGACGCTCGACCGGGAGGAGATCGACGTCGTGGTCCTCGACGTCCGCATGCCGGGAATGGGCGGCATCGAAGCGACGAAGGAGATCCGCCGGGCCCATCCGGCGGTCGAGGTCATCCTGCTCACCGGGCACGCGAGCCTCGAGGCGTCGCTGGAGGGGATGACCATGGGCGCCTTCGACTACCTGTTGAAGCCGGTCAGCATCGACGAGCTGATGTACAAGATCGAGGACGCCCACCGGCGCCGGACCCTGCGGTTGGAAGGTGCGCGCTCCCGATCGGACGACGACGGCGAGCGCGGCCCGGAGTCCGGGTGAGGCTGCCGCGGCGGGTCGTCGCGGGTCTCGTGAGGGTGGTCGGTGGTCGCGGTCCTTGATCGGCTGCGCCGCTGGCTGACGGGCCGGCTGCGGCCCGCCGCAGGCCTCGGCAGAGACGACGGCACCGCCCTCTTCAAGGAGCGCTACCACGCCCTGCGGCTGCTGCTGGCGGCCAACAACAAGGCCCTCGACACGATGGCCGAGATGGAGCAGACGCTGGCGGGCGGACAGCTGTACGGGATGGCCTTCGTGCACTCGCGGTGCACGGCGGCCGGCGTCAGCGTCTTCGCCATGGTCCGCCACCTCGACGAGCTCGCGCCCGGGACGTACCGCGAGCTCTTCGACGTTCTGGACGGCATCCAGGGCCGGATCCGGGGCCTGCTGGCGGCGCACCCACCGCAAGAGAGTGCTCCGCTGGTGATTCCCCTGTCGGCGGTCGATCGCAGCCGGGTCGACGAGGTGGGCTCGAAGATGGCCAACCTCGGCGAGGTGGCCAACGTCGTCCGGTTGACCGTGCCGGAAGGCTTCGCCATCACCGGGCGGGCGTACCAACTGCTGCTCGAGCACAACGACCTGCAGCCCGAGATCGACCGCCTCATCCAGACCTCCGACAGCGACGAGCCGGCCGAGATCTTCCGCCTGAGCTCCGAGCTGCAGCAGCTGGTGGTCAATGCCGAGGTCCCGGCCGAGCTCGGCGAGGCGATCGGGTCGGCCTACGAGGACCTCGCGGCCGCAGCCGGCGGGCGGCCTTCGGTGGCGCTGCGCTCGAGCGCGGTCGGCGAGGACAGCCCTGAAGCGTCCTTCGCGGGCCAGTACGCCACCGAGCTCAATCTGCGGCCCGAGCACCTGGCGGACGCCTATCGGCAGGTGGTGGCCAGCAAGTACACGCCGCAGGCCATGCAGTACCGGCTGCAGCACGGCCTGCGCGACGACCGGCTCGCGATGTGCGTCGGCTGCACCGTCATGGTCGACGCGCGGGCAGGAGGGGTTGTCTACACCGCCAACCCGGGCGACCCCCGTGACGACACGGTCGTCGTCAGCTCGACCTTCGGCCTTCCGAAATCGGTCGTCGACGGCCGATTTGCCGCCGACCAGTTCATTCTCTCGCGGGAGCGCCCGCCGCGGATCCTGAAGCGCCGGATCGCCGACAAGGGCGCCCGGCTGGTCCTCGATCCCGCAGAAGGGGTGGCGCGGGAGGAGGTCCCCGAAGCCGATCGATCCCGGCCCTCGCTGAGCGACGAGGAGGCCGCGCGGGTGGCCGCGGCGGCACTCGATCTCGAGGACCACTACGGCCTGCCGCAGGACGTGGAGTGGGCGATCGACGGCGCCGGCGATCTTGTGGTGCTGCAGAGCCGCCCGTTGCAGCAGGTCGTGGAAGCAGACGCCCCCCCGCCGGCGCGGCCGCAGGGCGTCACGCCGCTGCTCGAGGGCGGCCTCTGCGTGAGTCCGGGCCGCGCCTCCGGGCCCCTCATCAGGGTGGAGCGCGACAGCGACGCGCTGCGGTTTCCCGAAGGCGCGGTGCTGGTGGTATCGCACCCGCTGCCGCGGTGGGCGGCCCTGCTGTCGCGCGCCGTCGCGGTGGTCGCGGCCGAGGGCGGGATTGCGGGCCACCTCGCCACCGTCGCGCGCGAGTCGGGCGTGCCGGCGCTGTTCGGCGTCTCCGCCCTCGAGGCCCTCGAGGAGGGCGCCGTCGTCACCGTCGACGCCGACGGGGGCGCGGTCTACCCCGGCCGGGTGGAGGCCCTGCTCGGCGAAGAACGAGCGCGGCCGTCGGCGATGGAGGGCAGCCCCGTCCACGCCACCCTGCGCGACGCGCTGCGGCTGATCAGCCCGCTCAATCTTCTCGACCCGGACGACGTGTCCTTCCGGCCCTCGGCCTGCCGCACGCTGCACGACATCACCCGCTTCTGCCACGAGAAGGCGGTGCGGGAGATGTTCGACTTCGGCAAGAGCCACCGCTTCCCCAGGCACGCCAGCAAGCAGCTCCACCACAACGTCCCCATGCAGTGGTGGGTGCTCGACCTCGAGGACGGCTTCACCCACGAGATCACCGGCAAGTACGTGCGCCTCGCGGAGATCGCGAGCCGGCCGATGCTCGCGGTCTGGCGGGGCATGGTCGCGGTTCCCTGGGAAGGGCCGCCCGCCATGAGCGGCCGCGGCTTCGCGTCGGTGCTCTTCGAGGCCACCGCCAACCCGGCGTTGGCGACCCCCTTCCGTACGCCCTACGCGCAGCAGAACTACTTCATGATCTCCTCGAGCTTCATGAACCTGCAGTCGCGCTTCGGCTTCCACTTCGCGGCCGTCGAGTCGGTGGTCGGAAGCCGCGACCACGAGAACTACCTCAGCTTCTCGTTCAAGGGCGGCGCCGCCGACCTCGCCCGCAAAGCGGCCCGGGTGCGCCTGATCTGCGAGATCCTCGACGAGCGCGGCTTCACCGTCGAGGCGCGCGAGGACCACGCCACCGCCCGCCTCGCCGGCCTCCCTGCCGCGGCCATGGAGCGGCAGCTCGAGATCGTCGGCTATCTGATCATGCACACACGGCAGCTCGACATGATCATGGGCAACCGGGCAGCGGTGGCGCACTACGCGGGCAAGATCCGAACCGATCTCGAGCGGCTCGGCGCCGCGGACAGCCCGGCCGGCGGGGACACGCCGTAGCGGCGCGCTTCGACCGCGCCTGGAAGCCGGCCCGACGGTGGCGGGTTATGGTGGAGTGATGACGGTTTCGACGACGCCTCCCCACACGCGCACCGGGCTGCCGAACGGCGCCCTCGCCGAAGCCCTGTTCACCCTCTCGGAGTCGGAGCCGCCCGGCGACCGCAGGGTGGCCCTCCTGCGCGCCGGCTACGCGGCCTTCGACACCCCGGGGATCGCCCACCGCGCAGCCCTCGAGGACGCCCCCGATTGGCTGCGGCCGCTGATCGAGCAGCTCGCCGCCTGCCGCAGCGAGGACGCGGTGCAGGCCGCGGTCCAGCGCCTGGCGCTCGACCGCCCGCAGCGGCGGCGCGCCGCTCGCGCCGGCTACCTGTCGCGTGCGGCGGTCGCCGAAACCCTGCGCGACGGGCCGGCCGAGCTGCAGCCGGCGCGCCTGCGCGGCGCCTGCCACTGGCACACCCGCGACTCCGACGGCAAGGCCTCGCTCGACGCCATGGCCCGCGCCTGCGGACGCCGGGGTTTCGCCTGGTCCATGGTGACCGACCACTCACGGGGGCTCGAGGTGGCGTCCGGGCTCGACCGGGAGGGTCTGCGGCTGCAGCGCCGGCGCATCGAAAAGTGGAACTCGCGACACGGCGAGGACCACCGTGTCTTCCAGGGCCTCGAGGTGGAGATCCTGGCCGACGGCACCCTCGATGTGCCCCAGGGGGAGCGCCTCGAGGTCGAGTGTGTTCTCGCCGCGGTGCACAGCATCTTCGATCCCGAGCGCGACCAGACCGACCGGCTCCTGCGTGCCGTCGCGACCCCAGGGGTGCACGTTCTCGCCCACCCGCGCGGCCGCCATTTCCACCACCGGCCCGGGCTGAAGGCGCGCTGGGAGAG
>DATIVB010000387.1:0-2732 GCA_035466375.1 Chondromyces sp. | reverse complement strand
CGAGCCTCGAGCCCAAGCCTCGAGCCTTTCTGACTGCTCTACAATCGTCCCGCCCGGAGGGTCGCTGAAATGAGGGGGAACTGATGAGGCATCTCGCTCGGACGCTCGTGCTCTGGCTATTGGTTCCGTGCTGGGCGATGGCAGAGGTGCCGGCACCGGAAACGTTCTTCGGCCACCGGGTCGGCGCGGACCGGAAGCTCCTCCCCTATCCACGGATCCTCGACTACCTGGGGACGGTGGCCGCCGCCTCGGACCGCGTGTCGATCGAGGACGCCGGCACCTCGACCCTCGGCAACCCGATGTCGATCGTCGTCCTCAGCTCGCCCGCAAATCAGGCGCGGCTGCCGCGCCTGCGCGAGATCGCGCGTCTGCTCGCACATCCCGCCGGACTCACCGCCGAGCAGACGGCGGCGCTGGTCGAAGAGGGCGCGGTGATCGCCCTCGTCACCTGCTCCATCCACTCCACCGAGGTCGGCAGCACCCAGATGGTCGCCGAGTTCGTGCACGACTTCGCCACCACCGAGGAGCCCGAGAAGCTGGCGTGGATGGACGAGGCGGTCCTCCTGATCATGCCCTCGATCAACCCCGACGGCCAACTCATGGTCGTCGACTGGTACGAGAAGTGGCTCGGCACAGAGTTCGAGGGGGGCCGCATGCCGTGGCTCTACCACCACTACGTCGGTCACGACAACAACCGCGATTTCTACATGCTGAGCCAGAAGGAGACGCGGGTCGTCAACGAGGTCCTCTACCACCGCTGGCACCCGCAGTCCTTCCTCGACGAGCACCAGATGGGTACCACCGGACCGCGGATGTTCGTTCCGCCGCAGACCGACCCCCTGAACGACGAGGTGCACTCCCTGGTCTTCCGCCAGGCGGACGTGCTCGGCACCAACATGAGCTTCCGGCTCGAGGAGGCCGGCAAGACGGGCGTCGGCCACAACATGATCTTCGACAGCTACTGGCCCGGCGGCACCCGCAACACCGCGTGGTGGAAGAACGTCACCGGCCTGCTGACCGAGGTCGCGAGCGCGCGCATCGCGACCCCGGTCTTCGTCGATCCGGGAGAGCTCCGCGGCGGCTCCAAGGGGCTGCCCGAGTATGGGCGCCGGTCGAACTTCCCCTCACCCTGGCCGGGCGGCTGGTGGCGCCTGCGCGACATCGTCGACTACGAGCTGGTCGCGACCTGGGCCTTCCTCGAGGCCAACGCCGAAAACCGCGCGTCGATCCTCGCCAACATCGCCACGATGGCCCGCTGGTCGATCGACAAGGGCTCGACCGAGCCGCCGTACGCGTGGGTCATCCCGCCCTCCCAGCACGATCCCGTCGCGGCCGCGAAGCTGGTCGATCTGCTGCTGCTCCACGGCGTCGAGGTCGCCCGGGCGACCGCGCCGCTCGAGCTCGGTTTCGCCGTCTACCCGCCCGGCACGACCGTCATCCCGGCGGCGCAGCCCTACCGGCCGTTTCTGCTGACCATGCTCCGCCCCCAGCGCTACCCGGAGGTCCGGAACTCGACCGATGGCGGCATTCTGGAGCCCTACGACGTCGCCTCGTGGTCATTGCCGCTGTCCATGGGGGTCGAGGTCGTCGAGGCTTCCGAGCCGGTCGGCGCCTCCCTCGAGCCGCTGGCCGAGGCGCCCTGGCCCGAGCCGCGCTTCGAGCAGGAAGCTGCCGGACACCTGATCCCGGCCGGGGCCGACAGCGCCTACGCGGCGGTCAACCGCCTGCTCGCGGCCGGCGCCGCGGTCCACCGTCTCGGCGCCGACGCGCCGCCCGGTCGCCGCGGCGATGTCTACCTGGCGGCCGGCGATTTCGGCGCATCGAAGCTCGCCGAGCTCCTCGACGGGCTGCACGTGCCGGTGCTCCCCGTCGCGGAGGCTCCCGACGCCGAGCTCTGGCGCGTTGGGCGCGCGCGCGTCGGGCTCTTCAAGCCCTGGGTTGCCAGCATGGACGAGGGCTGGACCCGCTTCGTCCTCGAGCAGTACGAGTTTCCGCTGACCAGCCTCGCCAACGAGGAGCTGCGCTCGGGCGAGTTCGCGGACCGCGTCGACGTGCTGCTCGTCCCCGACGTGGAGCCGTCCATCATCGCGCGCGGCGCGCCCGACAAGGACAGCTCCTCCAGGCGGTGGTGGTCCCCTCTCCCCCCGGAGTACAGTGGCGGTATCGACGAGTGGTCCTCCGGAGACGACGGCCCGGACGCGAAGCCGGACAGGAAATCGACGGGCGGCAAGAAGATCAAGGCGTGGGTCGAGAACGGCGGCACGGTGGTCGCGCTCGGCGCCTCCACCGGGTACTTCATCGAGCTCTTCGAGCTCCCCGTGAGCGACGCGCTGGCCAAGGTGTCCCGGGAACGCTTCAACTGCCCGGGCTCGACCCTGCGCGCCTTCACCGATCCCTCGAGTCCCCTGACCTTCGGCATGCGCCCCGAGGAGGCGATCTACTTCGGCGACTCACCGGCGTTCCAGACCCGGGTGCCGGACGCCCGCTTCGGCCGCACGGTCCTCGTCCGCTACCCCGACGATGACAAGGACATCCTCCTCAGCGGCTACCTCGCAGGCGGCGAGCTGCTGGAGAAGAAGGCCGCCGCGGTCGAGCTCACGGTCGGCCGGGGCCGGGTCATCCTGATCGGCTTCCACGCCCAGCACCGGGCGCAGCCCCTGCGCACTTTCAAGCTGCTGTTCAACGCGCTGTATCGCCTCGAGGCTGCAACAGGAGAACGCCGCCCCTCAGGG
>DATIVB010000386.1:0-5734 GCA_035466375.1 Chondromyces sp. | reverse complement strand
CGCCTCGTCATCATCGGGCTGCAGGGCGGCCGCCACGCCGAGCTCGACCTCGCGGCCCTGATGCGCAAGCGGATCACGATCGCGGGCTCCACCCTGCGCGCCAGGCCCGTCGAGGAGAAGGGCCGCATCATCCGCGCCTTCCTCGAACGCTTCGGCGAGCACCTGGCCGACGGCCGGATTCGACCGGTCATCGACCGGACCTACTCGTTCGACCAGGCCGCCGAAGCGCACCGCGCGCTCGCCGAAGGGGAGATCTTCGGCAAGGTCGTGTTGACGCCAGAGCATCGTTAAAACGTTCGAACGTTCGAACGTTACACGTTGTGCTCCCGGCGGTTCCGGAGACGTGCAGCGAACCTCAGCTCGGCAGGACCATTCGACCCCGCGGTTCGTCGACTACACTTCTGCTGCTGAATGCTCGAACGTTATAACGTTGAACGTTCGAACGTTTTAACGGCTCTTGACCGGCCGGCTGGCGACTGGGACGAGCGCGCAATACGCCTCCCAGAGCGCCTCCTCGCGCTCGGGATTGAGCCCGAGGAGCGGCGGGCGCGTGGCGTAGTCGCCGAGCCCCGAGCGGCGCAGGATGGCCTTGACCGAGGGTCCGAGGCCGTACTTCTCGAGGAGCGCCCGCACGCGGTCGAGCTCCGACTGCTCGGCCGTCCCCCGCTGCACCGCCGCCACCAGGCCCGGCGCGACACTGGCCGCCGCGCTGATGCTGCCGGCGCCGCCGGCGCGGCGGTTCGCCTCCACCAGGCGATCGGTGCCCACGAGGTAGGCGCGATCAGCGAAGCGCCCGCTCAGCCGGAGCCGCTCGGACTCGCTCTCCGAGCTGTCCTTCACCCCGGCCAGCCTCGGGTGCTCGCCGATGAGCTCGAGCAGCTCGTCCGAGATCGGCACGCCGTTGACCTGGGGGATGTGGTAGAGCAGCACCGGGAGCCTGGACCGATCCAGGACCTCGAGCAGGAAATCCGCAAGGCCGCGCACGGGCGCGGATCGGAAGTAGAACGGCGGCGGGCACAGCACCGAGCCGTAGCCGCAGCCCGCCGCGACCTCGAGCATCTCGAGGACCTCGGGCAGGGCGCAGGAGCCGGTGCAGAGCATGAGCGCGAGCCCGGAGCCGGCAGCGGCCGCGGCCTCCGCCACCGTCCGCCGCTCGGCCAGCGCGAGCGACGGGAACTCGCCGTTGGTGCCGAGCACGAGGGCGCCGTCGAGGCCCTCCCCAGCCAGCCAGCACAGGTGCGTCCGCTGCGCCTCCGCATCGAAGCGGAGCTCGGCGTCGAGAGGCGTGGGAATCGGCGCGTAGGCGCCCTTCGGCAGCTGCATGGCTCCTCCGGCCGGGAAGTGTACCTCGCCTCTCAACGGAGGCTGTACTCCGTGCGTATACAATGGTGGTTCACGGATGCGATCCGTGGTGGAGGGGTTCCCGCATGCTCCGTCGTTTCATCATCCCGGCCGCCCTGCTGCTCGGTGCGCTGCCCGGCGCCGCGGGCGAGCTCGTGCTCCCGGTCTTCGCCTACAACGTCCCCGGCCGGCACGGCGACGTCTGGAGCTCCGAGATCTACCTCACCAACCCCGGCGAGCAGCCGGTGCTGGTTGAGATCGCCCGTTTCCTGCCCGGGCAGGTCGACCGCCCGGCCCCCTGCGACCAGTTCATGAGCCCGACCCGGGTGGTGCCGCCGCACTCGGCGACCGTCTGGACCGCCAGCGGCCTCGCCACCGACCTCGGTTGCGCGGCCACCGCGCGCGGCGGCCTCGTGCTGCGGGCCGACGGCCCGATCCACATTTCGAGCCGCCTGGTCAGCTTTTCCGCGAGCGGCGAGGGCGGGCCGTCCGCCGTGCTCTCGGGCCGCGGCGAGTCCTTCGAGGCGATCGCGCTCGATGCTCTGCCCGCCGCCGGGGCCCATCTGCTGCCGGCTCTGCTCTGGCACCGCAACCCATGCGACGGGCCGCTCTTCGACACCTCGATCGGCTTTGCCAACCCCGGGCCCGAACCTGTCACGGTGGTTGTCGACATCCCGGATGAGCACGGTCGCGCCGTCAACCTCGACGGCGACGACGTCTACTTTCCGGTCCGCCTCGAGATCGCGCCCCGCAGCTGGCAGCAGCTCCGCCTCGCCCCGTCCCGGGAGCCCGGCGCCGGCTGCGGCGGGATCGAGAGCTTCCTGGCGCGGCTCGAGATCTCGGCCCCGCTCGCGATCTACGCCTCGGTCATCGACCGCTCGAGCGGCGACCCGCGGACCGTGCTGCCGGTGCCCATATCCGGCCCCTGAGCCTCAGTCCAACGGCAACACGGACTGACCGCGAGGCCTGACGATCCATTCCACGCGGAACACGCCCTCGCCGAGCGGAATGAGCTCGAAGCGGGGCGGCTTCTTCTTCTCCCACGGCGCGAGGTCGTTGCGCAGGAAGAACGACTTGATGCGCGGCGAGCGCAGCTCCGGCGAGCCCTGCCAGAAGCTGGGGGTCAGGGGCACCTGCGCCGGCTCCGGGTCGTCGGGAAGGTAGACGGTGACGGTGGTCCACTCGGGCCGGAAGTAGAGGCTCACGTCGGCTTCGACGACCCGAAGCCCGTAGGAGCCGTGCCCGTCGTACCAGGCCGAGACGATCATCTACGGCCCGCCCCCACCGTCGTCGCCGAAGCAGATGCCGAGGTCGCGCGCGGTGAGCACCGTGTCGCTGTCGAGCGGCACCGACTTCATGCGCTCGGTGGCGGTCTCCAGGGGCACCGCCAGAACCGTCGGCGGATCGAGGGCCACCATGACGTTGAAGCGCCGCTCGGCCACCATCCGCACCGCGGCGGCGCCGAACCTGAGCGCCAGCAGCCGGTCGAAGGTGGTGGGACGGCCGCCGCGCTGGAGATGGCCGAGGACCACGTTCCGGGTCTCCTTGCCGGTGCGCTGCTGGATCTCCGCCGCCAGCCGCTCGCTGATGCCGCCCAGACGCTTCTCGCGGCCGGCGCCCTGGTCCCTTGCCACCATCTCGCCGTCACGCGGCCGCGCCCCTTCGGCCACCACGACGATGGAGAAGCGGCGCCCGCGCGCCTCCCGGTCCATGATCTTGTCGCACACGCTCTCGATGTCGTACGGGATCTCGGGAATCAGGACCACGTCCGCCGTGGCCGAGACCCCCGAGTTGAGCGCGATCCAACCGGCGTAGCGGCCCATGACCTCCACCACGAAGACCCGCTCGTGCGCCTCGGCGGTGGAGTGCAGTCGGTCGATGGCCTCTGTGGCGACGGTCACCGCCGTGTCGAAGCCGAATGTGACGACCGTACCCGAGAGGTCGTTGTCGATCGTCTTCGGCACGCCGACGATGGGCACGCCCTTTTTCACCAGGTCGCAGGCAATGCGCATGGATCCGTCGCCGCCGATCGCGATCAGGGCGTCGATTGCGAGGCGGCGGAAGTTGGCCACCACCTCGTCGGAGCGGTCCACCAGGGTTGTCCCACCGCCCGCCGCCGCAACGGGGTACTGAAACGGGCTGTTGCGGTTGGTGGTGCCGAGAATGGTGCCGCCGAGGTGGGTGATGCCGCGCACCGAGTCGCGGTCGAGCTGCATGATCTTGGAGGTGTCCAGGAGCCCCTCGTATCCCTTGCGGATCCCCAGGACCTCCCAACCGCGGCGCAGGGCAGAGAGCACGATCGAGCGGATCACCGCATTCAGGCCCGGGGCGTCGCCGCCGCCGGTGTTGACCGCGATCCTCCTGATCTTCTCCAAGCCGGACCTCCGAGCTCGAGACTGCGCAGCAGTCTACAGCACGGCTCTCCGGCAGACAACGTTAAACGTTGGAACGTTTGAACGTTAGAACGTTCGGCTTTTTGAGCCGAAAAAAGGCCCCCTGCCGTGCAGGGGGCCTGGATCGATCGTGGAAAAGGAATCAGAGGTTGGCGAGCATCTCGTCCACCTCGCCGCAGGTCTTGCTGACCGCGGTGATGGACTTCGCGAAGGCTTCCTTCTCGGCATCGGTGAGGTCGATCTCGATGACCTGCTCGACGCCGTTGGCGCCGACGATCGCCGGCACGCCGACGAAGAGGCCGTTGACGCCGTACTCGCCCTCGAGCTTGGCGCACACCGGGATGATCTTACGCTTGTCGAAGATGATCGCCTCGGCCATCTCGAGCGCGGCCCAGGCCGGCGACACGAAGGCGGAGCCGAAGCCGAGCAGGCCCACGACCTCGCCGCCCGCCTTGCGGGTGCGGGTCTCGATCGCGGCCAGGGTCGACTCGTCGAGGAACTTCCCGACCGGGATGCCGCCGATCAGGCACGAGGAGCGCACCGGCACCATGTCGTCGCCGTGGCCGCCCAGGACCATGGCGCTGACGTTCTCGACCGACACGTTGGCGGCCTCGGCCACGAAGTAGCAGTAGCGGCCCGAATCGAGCTGGCCGGCCATCCCGAAGAGCTTGTTCTTGGGCGGCGCCAGCGCCTTGTCCAGGGTGTAGACGATGGCGTCGAGCGGGTTCGCGATCGAAATGATGGTGGCGTCGGGGCAGTACTGCTTGATGCCCTCGGCGACCTGCTTGGTGACCTTGAGGTTGATGGTCAGCAGCTCCTCGCGGCTCGGAAACGTGCCGTCGGGGCGCGCCTTGCGCGGGACGCCGGCGGTGTTGATGATGAGCTCCGCGCCCTCGAGCGCCGAGTAGTCCTTGGAGCCCACGCAGCGGACGTCGGAGCGGATGGTGGGCGTGCCCTCGGCGATGTCGAGGCACTTGCCCTTGGCCACCGACTGCTTCTTGCTGACCTCCTGCCGCTCCGGTGGGTCGTCGGGGTTGACGAACGGCGCCGGGTCGGAGAGGCCGACCTCGCGCGCGAGGCGCCGCTGCACGATCTCCTGGGTGAGGACGCCACCGATGTACCCGCCGCCGATGAGACCGATCTTCCTGAGCATCAACTGCCTCCTTTTGTCGCCCCCCGACCGGCACCGGCTGCTTCCCTGCCGTCCCGTCGGGTGTGTGAAATATTGCACGAGTTCGTCGCGCCGGAGAAGAATACCACTTCGGCACCGGGAAGTGGAGCCTGAAATCAGGCCTGAGAACACCTCCAAGAAGCGGCTCATCCGGGAGTGCCGGAGGAGGCGGCATCGGATACGACCCGTGCTCGTTTCCGTTTCCGTTTCCGTGCCCGGCTTGAGGTTCGGCGACAGCGGCCGATGGCAGTGGCAGCTGCAGGGACAGAATCCAGCGACCGTGACAGCGACCGCCACAGCGGCAGTGACAGCGGCAGCGAGCCGGCGGCGCGGCCGCGGCATGTCCACCTCCCGGTCGTTCACACCGATTGATTCGAGGAGCCGCTTGAACCACAGAGGCACGGAGGGCACAGAGAAGACACAGAGCCCGGCCACCCGCCCACGTCGCAACCACGAAGGCACGAAGCCACCAAGGATTTCACGAAGGCCACCCACCCGCCCGTTCAAACGCAAAGGCGCAAGGACGCAAAGCCCGGCCACCCCTCCACCCGCGCAGAGACGCTGCAGCGAGCCACGAGAGCTCAGCGGTGAGACGAGGTCTTCGGCCGTCGGACGTCCGAAGACCGCCGTGTCGGGGCTCCGTGTCGACCTCCAGCGTTCGCCCCGGAGCCCCGCCCCGGCGGCCCGCGCTCTCGGAGAGCGCAGGCCTCGCCAGTTCTCATCTTCAATCAAGAGGATGGAGGTGGGACCGTCCCTCCGACCGAAAGCGGGAAGCGCGAGAGGCAGAGCTGCCGTGCCCCGGGCACGGCTTCCGGTGCGAAGCGCGGCG
>DATIVB010000385.1:0-4221 GCA_035466375.1 Chondromyces sp. | reverse complement strand
ACCGCCTGTGGGCGCTGGTGGTGAGCGACAACCCCGGCGTCGCCGAGGACGAGCCGGAGGTCCTCTTGACCTCCTCCATGCACGGCGAC
This sequence comes from Chondromyces sp., assembly GCA_035466375.1. Taxonomy (GTDB): domain Bacteria; phylum Acidobacteriota; class Thermoanaerobaculia; order Thermoanaerobaculales; family Sulfomarinibacteraceae; genus Sulfomarinibacter. The sequence continues at coordinate 4,132 of DATIVB010000385.1, read as the reverse complement.
GAGACCGGCGGCTTCGTGCTCCTGCTGCGGCTCGCCCACCACCTCCTCGAGGACTACGGCGCGGACCCCCAGATCACCGGGCTGGTCGACGAGACCGAGATCTGGATCAACCCCGCGGCCAACCCCGACGGGACCTACTTCGGCGGAGACGACAGCGTCGCCGGTGCGATCCGCTACTACGCCACCCCGGCCGGCGGCAACTCCTTCGTCGATCCCAACCGCAACTTCCCCGACCCGCAGGCCGGCGACCACCCCGACAACCACCGCTGGTGGCCGGAGACCGAGGCCATGATGGCGCTCGCCGCGGCGCAGAGCTTCGTGCTCTCGGCCAACCTGCACGCCGGCGTCGAGGTCGTGAACTACCCGTGGGACACCTTCGTGCGCCGCCACCCCGACGACCTCTGGTTCCAGGACCTCGCCCGCGACTGGGCCGACCTCACCCAGGCGGACGGGCCCGCGGGCTACATGCGCGACCTCGACAACGGCATCACCAACGGGTCGGACTGGTACCGGATCGAAGGCGGACGCCAGGACTTCATGACCTACTTCCACGGCGGCCGCGAGGTCACCATCGAGCTCTCCACCACCAAGCTGTTCCCCGCCGGCCAGCTGGAGGGGCTGTGGTCGTGGAACCGGCGCGCCCTGTTCGACTTCATCGCCCACGCCCACGCCGGCATCCGCGGAATCGTCACCGACATCGACGGTGCGCCCCTCGCCGCACGGGTGGAGGTCGTCGGGGTGGACCGGGAAGGCGACGGCTCGGTTGCCCGCACCGACCCGGACGTCGGCGACTACCACCGCCTGCTGCTGCCCGGCCTGTACGACCTCCGCTTCACCGCCGAGGGCTTCCAGCCGCGGCTGGTGGAGGGCATCGCCGTCACGGACGGGCCCGCCACCGTTCTCGACGTGGTGCTGTACGAGGAGCTCCTGCGGCGGCCCGGACGGCGGCTGGCGCCCTCCCCCTGAGCCGTCGGCATATTCTGCGGGCGGTTGCGGTTGAACCGCAGAGTGATGCGCGCGAGGAGCCCGAGCATGACCACCGTCGCCGAAGCCAAACCGACCACCCGCAACCGCGCCGAGATCCCCGAGCACTTCCAGTGGGACCTCGGCCACATCTATCCCGGCTGGGAGGCCTGGGAGGCCGACCTCGAGAAGCTGCGGGGCCTGATGGCCTCCTACCAGGAGTTGGAGGGCACGCTCGCCGAGGGGCCGCGGCGCATCCTCGAGGCCAGCCTCCAGTCCGACGCGCTCGGCCAGCTCGCCTACCGGGTCTACCAGTACCCGGCCCTGATGCAGAGCCAGGACACCCGCGACAACGAGGTGCAGGCGCGTCTGGAGCGGGTCCGCCTGGCCCTCGCCGCCTTCCGGCAGGCCACCGCGTGGTACACGCCCGAGCTGCTGCGGATCCCCGAGGCCACGATGCAGGAATGGCTCGACGCCACCCCCGAGCTGGCGCCGTACCGCTTCGGAATCGAAGAGAGCTACCGCATGCAGCGCCACGTCCTCGACGAGGACGGCGAGCGCCTGCTCGCCTTCGCGGGGCCCTTCGCCGGCACCCCCGCGCACACCTACTCGATGATGGCCGACGCCGACGTCCGCTTCCCGACCGTCACCCTCTCGGACGGCACCGAAATGGTGGCGAGCCACGCCAACTACATGCAGGGGCTGCACTCGATGCGCGACCAGGCCGACCGCGAGCTGCTCTTCAAGGCCCACTTCTCGGTCCTCGACGACAGCCCCAACACCTACGCCGCGATCTACAGCGGCGTCCTGCAGAAGGACTGGTTCACGGCGCGCGCCCGCCGCTACGCGTCATCGCTCGAGGCCAAGCTCGACGACGACAACATCCCGGCGGAGGTGGTGGAGAACCTGATCGACACCGCCCGCGCCGGCAGTGCCCCCCTGCAGCGCTACCACACGCTGCGCCGGCGCGTTCTCGGGCTCGAGCGCTACCGCTACTTCGACGCCTACCTGCCGCTTCGCGAGGTCCACTGGCCTCTGCCCTACGGCGCCGTGGCGCGGACGCTCATCGACTCGGTGGCGGTCTTCGGCGAAGCCTACCAGCGCACCGTCGAGCGGGCGCTCGGCGAGCGCTGGATCGACGTCTACGAGAACGAGGGCAAGCGCTCGGGCGCCTTTTCGTCGGGCGTCTACGGCGTCCACCCCTACATGCTGCTCAACTACGCCGACACCCTCAACGACGCCTTCACCGTCGCCCACGAGATGGGCCACACCATGCACACCGTGCTGTCCCACGAGAGCCAGCCGTTCGCGACCTCCTCGTACTCGATCTTCGTCGCCGAGGTGGCGTCGATGACCAACGAGTCGCTCTTCCTCGATCGCCTGCTGGCCGACGAGACGGACCCCGCGCGCCGCGTCACCCTGCTCCAACACGCCATCGACGACATCGCGGCCGGCTTCTACCGCCAAGCCATGTTCGCCGACTTCGAGCTCCGGGCGCACCGCGAGGTGGAGGCCGACCGACCGGTCACCGCCGAGGTCCTGCAGCGGATCTACCTCGAGGTCCTCGAGGGTTTCTTCGGATCGAGCCTCGACGACCAGGAGTGGTACCGCAACACCTGGGCGCGCATCCCGCACTTCTATGGCTCGCCGTTCTACGTTTTCCAGTACGCGACCTCGAAGGCCGCGGCGGCGCTCCTGCACCGGCGCATGACGACCGGCGACGAGGGGTCGCGCTCGCGCACCGTCAGCGACTACCTCGAGATGCTGCGCTCCGGCGGCAACGACCACCCCATCCGGCAGCTGCAGAAGGCGGGGGTCGACTTCACGACCACCGAGCCCACCGAAGCGCTGGTCGCCGAGATGGACCGGCTCGTCGACCGGCTCGAAGCGGAGCTGCAGAACGTTTGAACGTTCGAACGTTTGAACGTTACACGTTCCCAACCACCCTCCCGGCGACGCCCCTGGGGGGCGGGCGGAAACGTTCGAACGTTTAACGTTCCAACGTTTGAACGTCGTGATGCTTCTGGCTTCCTTCGTAGAGCTCGAACTTGAGGAGCCGGCACTCGATGGGGCCGTTGAAGAGCGGGATCTTGCGCGCCGTCTTGAGCCCGATCTGCTTGGCGAGCTGCGGCTCGCCCACCAGGACCCAGGCCGTGGCGCCGGTGGCGTGCTGCTTGAGCGCGTCGCCCAAGCGTCGGTAGAAGCCGCCGAGCTTCTTGACCTCGCCGAGGCGCTTGCCGTAGGGCGGGTTGGCGACGATCATCCCACCCTCGCCCCACGGCAGCTGCAGGTCGAGGACGTCGCGCCGCTCGACCTGCACCCAGCGGTCCATCCACGCCGCCTTGAGGTTGCGCGCGGTGGCGCGCACCGCCCGCTCGTCGCGGTCGCGCGCCACGATCGGCGCCGGCGCGTCGCGGTGACCGCGGCTCGCCTGGTGGTGGATCTCCTCGAACAGCTGCCGGTCATGGAGCCGCCAGCGCTCGAAGGCGAAGGCGCGGCGCAGGCCGGGTGGCGTCCTGGTGGCGATCAGCGCCGCCTCGGCGGTGAAGGTCCCGGAGCCGCACAGCGGGTCGAGCAGGGGCTGGGAGCCGTCGTAGCCGGCGAGCAGCAGGATGCCGGCGGCGAGGCTCTCGGCGAGCGGCGCCGGGCCGCCGCCGTGCGGCCGGTAGCCACGGTGCGACAGGGGCTCGCCCGAGGAGTCGAGGCTGAGCGTCGTCGGCCCCCGCTCCGTCAAGCGCAGGTGCAGCCGCACGTCGGGGTCCTCGCGCTCCACGTCGGGTCGCTTTCCTCGCTGCGTCCGCAATCGGTCGACGATCGCGTCCTTGACGACCTGGCCGGCAAAGGTCGTGTTGCGAAAGGCCTGGTGCCGGCCCACCACCTCGACGGCGAAGGTCTGGCCCGGTTCGATGATCTCCGACCACGGCGCCGACGCCGCCAGCTCGTAGAGGTCGTCGCGCGAGCGCACCTCGCCGCGCACCGCCGGCGCCAGCACCCGCATCGCGGTGCGCAGCCTGAGGTTGGCGTCGTAGACCGTGCGTAGGTCGCCGGAAAACGCGACCGAGCCCCGCCCCGGCGCCACCGCCGAGGCCCCGAGCGCGGCGACCTCGGCGGCGAGGACCTCTTCGAGTCCTCGCGCGCAGGTCGCCGTCAGCGGGCGGGAGGTACCGCG
>DATIVB010000384.1:0-3668 GCA_035466375.1 Chondromyces sp. | reverse complement strand
TGACCGAAATCCGCGGCATCAAAGTCTGTCACTCGCTCGAGGAGATCGAACGGCCCGTCGACATGGTCGAGGTCTTCCGCCCCAAGGAAGAGCTCTACGGCATCACCGAACAGGCCATCGCCATCGGCGCCAAGGTGCTCTGGGGCCAGATCGGCGTCTATGACGACCGCGCCGCGAAGCTTGCCGAGGACGCCGGGCTCAAGGTGGTGATGAACCGATGCCCCAAGATCGAGCTCTTCCGCCCGTTCTGGAAACCCCGGCTCGATCTGGCGATCTGAGCCCCGCGCAGGCTGCGGCCGTGCCGGATCGCCAGCCGATCCGCGGGCCTTTCCCGCAGAATCGTACTGACCCAGACAGCGCGTATCGCGTCCCGCACCCAACGAGGCCGCGATGCCCTGCGATGCCGATAACCCGCCCGCCGATCTCGTGATCCGCGCCGAGGGAGGCGGTGTCGCGACCCTTATCCGCCCCGTCTCCGCCTTCGAGAACCCACGCTTGCGCAGGAAGTCCTGACGGTCCTCGTCCGACCGCGCGACGATCTTCTCCCGCGCCGCGCGGATGCCGTCGATGAAGGGCGCGGGCGAGGACTCGGCGAAGCGGCTCAGCGCCGGCGCGGCCTCGTGGGCGAAGCGGGAGGCGGCGTATTTTGAATGCCGGATGGTGATCTCCTGGAAGTCCTCGACGCCCCAGAGGTTGCGGTTCTGGCAGACGGCCCGGAGATAGAAGCTGGCGGTGCCGCGTGTCTTGGGTAAGCGTCCGGCCTGACAGCTACTTGCGGTGGAGCCAGGGCATCAGCTCGTCGACGCGGGTGATCTTGTAGTCTGGGATGCGGGCGAGGGTGTCGGCGAGCCAAGCGTGGGGATCGACGTCATTCAGCTTGGCGGTCTCGATCAGGGTGGCGGCGATGGCGAGGGCCTTGCCGCCGGCGGCCGATCCCGCGAAGAGCCAGTTCTTCCGCCCCAGGGCGCAGCCGCGCATGGCGCGCTCGGCGGCATTGTTGTCCGGAGCGAGGCGTCCGTCCGACAGGTATGGCCTGAGCCGCGGCAGGCGGTTCAGCGCGTAGCGGATGGCCACCGCGAGCGGGGTCTTTCCCGACAGGGCGGGCAGCTGCTCGGCGAGCCAGGCTTCAAGCGCGTCGAACACGGGAGCCGCGTGCTCCTGACGGGCGCGCACGCGCTCCTCGGGCGGTGCGCCGCGGACGGTCTTCTCGACGGCGTAGAGCTCGGCGATGCGGGCGATAGCCTCCTCGGCGATGGCGGAGCCGTGGGAGCGGTGCACGTCGACGAACTTGCGCCGAACATGGGCGAGGCAAGCCACTTCTCGGATGTCACCGCCGCGATAGAGCTCCTCGAAGCCCGCATAGCCGTCGGCGTGCATCCAGCCCTCGAAGCCTGCGAGGTGCCTTGCCGGTCGACTGCCCTTCCGATCCTCCGAGAAGCGGTAGAGCGCAGCCGGCGGTGCGGGCCCGGACCACGGCCGCTCGTCGCGCACGTAGGTCCAGAGCCGCGCCGTCCGCGTCTTGCCCGTACCCGGCGCGAGCATCCGCACGGGCGTGTCATCGGCGTGGATGGCATGGCCGGCCAGCACGTGGCGGCCGATCGCTTCAGCGAGCGGCTCCAGCAGCGCCGTCGACTTGCCCACCCAGTCCGCCAGCGTCGAGCGGTCGAGGTCGATCCCCTCGCGCGCATAGACCTGGGATTGACGGTAGAGGGGAAGATGGTCGGCATACTTGCTGACCAGCACATGGGTGAGCAGGCCCGGTCCCGGCCGGCCGCGCTCGATGGGCCGAGACGGCAGCGGGGCCTGGGTGAAGCCGTCGCAGCCCGAGCAGGCGAAGCGCGGGCGGGTGATGCGGTTCACCACGAAGCGGCCAGGGACATATTCCAACTCTTCGGTCACGTCCTCCCCCACCCGCCGAAGCCGTCCCCCGCAGGCGGCGCAGTCGTCCTGGGCGGGCAGCAGCTCGATCTCCGACCGCGGCACGTGATCCGGGATCGGCCTGCGCTTTGGCTTGCCTTTCTCCTCGGCCGGCTCTGGCAGGCGCAGCTTCGCCGTCATGGCGGCCGCGGCAATCTCGCTCGTCTCCAGTGCCAGCTGCAACTGCTCGGCCGTCTCCGCGGAGGCGCCGAACCGGTGCGCCCGGTGCCCGGCGAGCTGGTGGCGCAGCTTCTCGATCAGGACCGCCTGCGCCTTCACCTCCGCGATCAAGCGCTTCGCGAGCGAGCGCAGGTCGTCGGGATCGTCCGGGAGGGCGGTGGCCTCGTCGAGCATACTCGGATGCTACAGCGCCCTGTTCCCCCTGGGAATCCTCTATCCCGTCCGCAGCGGTCGCCAGGTCCTCTGCGGGGTCCGCCAGTCGATGCCCTCCAAGAGCATCGCTAACTGCGCGGGCGTCAGCGCCACTTTCCCATCCTTCGCGGCGGGCCAAACGAAGCGACCACGCTCGAGCCTCTTGGAGAACAGGCACGCGCCTTGCCCGTCCCACCAGATCATCTTGATCAGATCGCCGCGACGGCCGCGGAACACGAAGAGGTGCCCGGTATAGGGATCCTCCCTCATCGTCGCCTCGGCCTGCGCGGCCAAGGTCGCGAAGCCCCGCCGCATATCCGTCACCCCCGCCGCTAGCCAGACCCGCGCACCCGCCGGAATGGGGATCACGGCCCGGGCTCCGACAGCGCCCGCAGGAAGCGCGCCAGCGCATCCGGGTCGTAGGCCCCCTCGACTCGCAGCCGGTGCCCGCCCGCCAGCACGATCTCCATCACACCGGCTGGGCGGGGCTCAGACGGCCCGTCCGGCGATGGCGTCGCGTCCGACTCCGCGACCAGCTCCACGGGCAGGAAGGCCGGCGTGGCATCGCTCATCGCCGCATCCGTCTCGACCGCCAGTGCCTCGATCGGCGGCTCGGTCCTCTCCGGTGCGAACCGTGCATCCCGAAGCCACGTGAACACCAGGTTCGCGTTCACGTCGTAGCGACGCGCGACCTGGCTGACCGAGATCCCCGGAAGCTGTGCCTGACGGCAGATCATCCGCTTCTCGTCGTCCGCCCAGATGCGCCGCTTCCGCCCCCGCTTCGCCATCTGTGCCCGCCCCGTAGTGTCCACTATCGCTAGTGGACAATATGCCCACGCTAACGGCTCAGGCAGGGCAGTCAGGCCGGACGCTTACGCGGGTTGCAGATTGCCCTTTCCACCTGCGACGAGCATCTGGCCCGACGGGCGAGCCCCTCGCGTCGGTCGGCGCGGGCGCGGAGCTGGTTCACTTATCGGGCAAGCGGGATCGCAATACCGGTCCGCCGCCACACCCAACCTCCGGTTGAGATCGGAATTGGGCTACCTTTGGCAAGCGTTGGCGACAGCTACGACAACGCCCCGGGTGAGACCGTCAACAATCTGTACAAGGCCGGGGTCATTCACGGACGCGGGTCATCACGCAGACTCGAGGCGCTGGCGTTCGCAACCCAGGAACGGGTGCGGTGGCACAACGATCGCCGCGTGCTTGAGCCAATCGGCATTTTGCCGCCCGCATAGCCAGCGGCATTCAACCTTCTGCAGACCCGAAGCGATTAATCGTGCGCCCCCGCGATGTGGCGCGCCGAGGGTGAATGCCAGGTTCGGGCGGACTTGTCCTTTCGGAAAGCTTTGATACCGCGGATCCGGCAGCGCATCTGA
>DATIVB010000383.1:0-7647 GCA_035466375.1 Chondromyces sp. | reverse complement strand
AACCCGGTGTGGTCGCCCGACGGACGCTGGATCGCAGTGCAGGCCGAGGTCTACCCGGAGTGCGGTGCCGACGCGGAATGCAACCGGACCATCGCGGACTCGGTCGCCGGCGGCCCGCTGACCGCGCGGATGACCGACGAGCTCCTGTACCGCCACTGGACCGCATGGCGGGAGGACCGCTTTACCCACGTGCTGCTCATCGACGCGGAGTCCGGAAGGATCGTGAAGGACCTGACGCCGGGCCGCTGGGACAGCCCGACGTTCTCGGTGGGCGGCGGCGGCTTCGCCTTCTCGCCCGACGGCCGCGAGCTGTGCGTGGTGTCCAATCACGACCCCGACCCGGCATCCTCGACCAACTCCGATCTGTGGCTGATACCGGTCGACCCCGAGGACCTGAGCTCCGACGCCGTCAACATCACCGCGGCCAACCCGGGCTGGGACGGGTCGCCGGTGTACTCCCCGAGCGGGCGCTTCGTGGCCTTCCGCAGCCAGGCGACCGCCGGCTACGAGTCGGAGTTCTACCGCATCGGCCTGTACGACCGCGCCAAGAAGACGACGAGTTACGTGGCCGACCGCAGCCATTTCGACGACTGGATCGAGGATCTGCGGTGGTCCTCCGACGAGCGTTGGCTCTACTTCTCCGCCCATGAAAAGGGCGAGACGCCGGTGTACCGGCTCGATCTGGAGGCGGGCGGCGTGCAGCGGGTGTTCGCCGACGGCGCGCTGGTGGGATGGGGGCTCGGAGGGGACGACGCCACCATCCTTTACGTCCGCTCGCGGGTCGGAGCGCCGCCCGAGCTCTTCCGACGCGCGGTCGCAGGGGGCGAGGCACGGGCTCTGACCTCGTTCAACGACGCGCTCGCCGCGGAGGTGGACATCCGTCCGGCCGAGGTGATGTGGGTGGACAGCGGCCGGGGCTACCCGATCCAGGTCTTCGTCGTGAAGCCGCACGGCTTCGACCCGACCCGGACCTACCCCCTGATTCTCAACGTCCACGGGGGGCCGCAGTCGCCCTGGAAGGACCGCTATCGCGGCGACTGGCAGGTGTACCCCGGCAAAGGCTATGTGGTCGCCTTCCCCAACCCCACCGGTTCGGCCGGGTTCGGCCAGGACTTCGTCGACGCCATCGCGTGCGACTGGGGTGGTCGGGTCTACGACGACCTGATGGCGGTCACCGACGCTCTCGAAGCGCTGCCCTTCGTCGACGGCGAGCGGATGGGGGCCATGGGCTGGTCCTACGGCGGCTACATGATGATGTGGTTCGCCGGGCACACCGACCGGTTCGCGGCCCTGGCCTCCATGATGGGCGTCTACGACCTGCGCTCCATGTGGGGCGCCACCGAGGAGCTGTGGTTCGTGGAGAAAGACCTCTGCGGCCGCCCCTGGAACTCGGATGCGTACGAGCGCTGGTCGCCGTCGGCCTTCGCCGAGGCCTTCGAGACACCGACTCTGGTGGTCACCGGGGAGAAGGATTTCCGGGTGCCCTACACGCAGAGCCTGCACTTCTTCACGGACCTGCAGGTCCGGGACGTCCCGTCGCGGCTGGTGGTGTTCCCGAACGCCGGCCACTGGCCGGGGTGGTACGAGATGGCCTTCTACTATCTGGTGCACCTCGACTGGTTCGCGCGCTGGCTGGGCGGCGAACCGGCGCCGTGGGAGCCGCAGTCGTTCCTGCGCAACCAGGTTTTTGGCGCCGGCGACGGTACCGAAGCTCGATAGTATTTCACTCATACCGCAACTCGCGGTCGGTCGATCCGGTCGAACGCCCGGAAATTGCGTGGTAGCCTCGTGCACGTCCATCGGACGATATCGACGAGCCAGAAACGGGGAAACGACATGGCGGGCATCTTCAAGGCGTACGACATCCGCGGCACCTATCCGGACCAGGTGGACGAGACCATCGCCTTCCGGGTCGGCTACCACTTCCGCGATCTTCTGGACGAGGAGGACCTCGCGCGCGGGCCGGTGGTGGTGGTGTCGCGCGACATGCGCTCGCACTCGGTGCCGCTGGCGGAGGCGCTCAAGCACGGCTTGCGGGCACGAGGGGTGGCGGTCGTGGATATCGGCGTCGCCGACACGCCGCAGAATTACTTCGGCACCGGCTTCCTGAAGGCTTCGGGCGGCATCCAGGTCACCGCCAGCCACAACCCGGCGGTCTACAACGGCTTCAAGATGTCGCGCCGGGATGCCATCCCGGTCTCGTACGAGACCGGGATCGCCGAGCTCGAGAGGCTGGTCAAGTCTTCGGAGGCGACCGCAGACCTCGCGCCCGTCGCCGGTGAGAAGGCGCGCTCGGTCTTCGCCGAGTACACCGGACACGTGCTGGCCGAGATGACGGTGTCCGAGCCGCGGCTCAAGCTCGCTGCCGACGCCGCCAACGGCATGAGCACCATCTACCTGCCGATCCTGGAGAAGCTCAACGTCGAGCTGGTGCCGCTCTACTTCGAGCTCGACGGCACGTTTCCGAACCACGAGGCGAACCCCCTCAAGAGCGAGAACCTGGTGGACGTGGAACGAGCGGTACTCGAGCACGGCTGCGACCTCGGCGTCGCCTTCGACGGCGACGCCGACCGCGCAATCCTGATCGACGAGAAAGGCCGCGCCATCTCGGCCGACAAGATCACCGGGCTGCTGGCGCCGCGCTTTCTGCGGACCGAGCCGGGTGCGGCCATCATCTACGACCTGCGCTCGTCGTGGGCCACCAAGGAGGCCATCGAGGAGGCGGGCGGGGTGCCGGTGCGCGAGCGGGTCGGCCACTCCTTCATGAAAGCGACCATGCGCAAGCACAACTCGCCATTCGGCGGCGAGCTCGCCGGCCACTTCTACTTCCGCCGCAATTTCACCGCGGACTCTTCGATCATGACCGTGATCGAGGCCCTGAATCACCTCCGCGAGACGGGCAAGCCCCTGTCGGAGCTGGTGGCGCCCCTCGAGCGCTACTTCGCAACCGGCGAGGTCAACTTCCACGTCGACGACAAAGAGGGGATGATCAGCCGTCTCGCCAAAGACTTCGCGGACGGCGAGGTGGACTACCTCGACGGCGTCACGGTTCAGTTCGACGACTGGTGGTTCAACGTGCGGCCGTCCAACACCGAGCCGCTGCTGCGCCTGGTGCTGGAGGCCCGCAGCCGCGAGCTCATGGACGAGAAGAAGGCAGTGCTCCTGGGCTACCTCGGCGATCCGGAGTCCTGAACAGGCTTCCGATCACGCCATCTTCGATCGACACCGGTGCCGGTGCGACCTCCGTGGTACCGGCTCAGCCGAGCAGGGCGAGGAAGACGCCGGCCGCGACCGCGGAGCCGATGACGCCGGCGACGTTGGGCCCCATCGCGGCCATCAGCGGGTTGACCTTGCCATCGGTCTGAGAGCTCACGAAGTTCTGCACGACCCTCGCCGACATCGGCACGGCGGAGACGCCGGCGGCACCGATGCAGGGGTTGATCCTGCGCGCCGCCGGCAGCACCAGGTTGAGGAGCTTGGCGAAGATCACGCCGCCGAAGGTGCTGAAGGAAAAGGCGACCGCCCCGAGCACGAGGATGAAAATGGTCTGCAGGTGGATGAAGCCGTGGCCCTCCATGGTGGCGCCGACCACGATCCCGAGAAAAATGGTGACGATGTTCACCAGCGCGCCGCCCGCGGTCTTGGACAGCCGGTCGGTGACGGTGGACTCGCGCAGCAGGTTGCCGAACATCAGCATGCCGATCAGCGGCGCGCAGGCGGGGACCGCGAGCGCCGCCACCACCGCGGTGACGATGGGGAAGAGGACGACGGCGGTCCTCGAAACCGGCTTCGCCTGCGGCATGTCGATGGCGCGTTCCGACCGGGTCGTCAGCAGGCGCATGATCGGCGGCTGGATGATCGGTACCAGCGACATGTAGCTGTAGGCCGCGACCGCGATCGCCCCCAGCAGGTGCGGCGCGAGGATCGAGGCGAGGAAGATGGAGGTCGGTCCGTCGGCGCCGCCGATGATGCCGATCGCCGCGGCCTCGCGGGGGGTGAAACCGAAGAGGTAGAAGGCGCCGAGAGCGGCGACCGCGATGCCGAGCTGGGCCGCGGCCCCGAGCAGGAAGGTCAGGGGACGCCCGAGGAGCGGTCTGAAGTCGGTCAGGGCGCCGACCCCGAGGAAGATCACCGGCGGCAGAAACTCGGTCTTGATCCCGGCGTTGTAGACCAGCTGCAGGAGCGGGTGGCTGCCCTGGGCGGCGGCCGCGACCCCTTCCGCCGACGCGCTCATCATGGCGTTGGGGAGGTTGGCGAGGATGGCGCCGAAGCCGATCGGAATCAGCAGCAGCGGCTCGTAGCCCTTGCGGATGGCGAGGAGGATCAGGGTCCCGCCGATCGCGAACATCACCAGGTTCTGCCAGCTCAGGCCGGCGAAGCCGGACTGCGCGAGCAGCGTGCTCAGCGCGCCCACGTCAGGCCCCGATGGTCAGGATCGACCTTCCGGCCTCGATGTCGGCGCCGATCTCGGCGTCGATGCTCAGGACCTTGCCGGCGCAGGGCGCCTTGACATCGTGCTTGGCCTTCATGGCTTCCACGGCCGCCACGACCTGGCCCTTGCTGACGGCGTCCCCGGTTCGGACGTTGATCTCGACGAGCTCGGTCTTGCCCTGGAACGGGGAGTAGACAGGCGTGCCGTTGCCGGAGGCGGGCGCGGCGGCCAGCGCCGCAGCCGGCGCGGCCTTGGCGGTCGCCGGCGGATCGATGGTGACCGTGAAGCGGCGGCTGGCGCCGTTCTCGACCACCGTACACGATGTGGTGAAGGGGCCGCTGAACACCGGGGCCGCCGTCGCCGTCTCGGCCGGGGCCGGCGCGGGCGCCGCCTCGGGTTTCTTCTTCAGCGGCAGGACGATCTTGGCCTTGCCGGTGAGCAGGCGGATGCCCTCGTTGAGGTCCATGTTCTTGCCGGCGACGATCGCCGACGCGACCAGGAACACATTCTCGTCGGTCGTGGCGAGGCCGCGTTCGGCGAGTGCGGCGCGCGCGGCGGCGAGGCTGTCCGGGGCCGCCTCGAGGGGGTCGCCGTCGAACGGAGGCTTCTCCAACTGCTCGGAGGCGATCTTCACGACCTCGGGGTCGGGCGGCAGCGGCGGCCGCCCGAAGTAGCCGAGCACCGCCTTGCCGTAGCCGTCATTCATCTTCTTCCAGCGGCCGAGGAGGACGTTGTTGAAGGCCTGCAGCCAGTACTGCTGGCTGCCCGGCGTGACGCTGGTCCACGCGCCGCCCGCCTTGACCACGACCGGGAACTCGGCGAGGACCTCGGAGTAACGGTCGAGGATCCCGGCCTCCTTCATCATGTGGACGTTGGGGCCGATGGCGCCGCCCGGCATCGGGAAGCCGACCACCCGCGCGTCGGCGGTGGTGGTGACCGGGTTGAAGTCGTACTCGGCGAGGCCCTCATCGAGGAGGTTTTCGATCTCGCCCATCTTCGTGTGGTCGATGTCGAGCGAGTAGCCGGTCCCCTTGAGGGCGTGCCACATCGAGCGCACGTCCGGCTGCACGGTCCCCGAGGCCATCGGCCGCACCGAGAGGTCGATGCCGTCGACGCCGCCCTCGATGCCGGCCATGTAGCACGAGACAGCCATCGAAGCGGTGTCGTGGGTGTGCTGCCAGAGGATGACCTCCGGCGGCAGGATCTTCTTGAGGCCTTTCGCGGTCTCGTAGCAGGTCATGGGATCGGTGGTGCCGGAGGCGTCCTTCATGCACACCGAGTCGAAGTGGACGCCGCGGTCGAGAAGCTGCTGGATGATGTCGATGTAGAAGGCGGCGGTGTGCACCGTCTCGTCCTTGAATGGGAGGCCCATCAGCGCGACGCACACCTGGTGGTGCATGCCTGCGTCGACGATCGGCTTGCCGGTGGTGGCGAGGTTGTCGACGTCGTTCATGTAGTCGAAGTTGCGGTCCCAGGTGGTGCCGTGCTTGGCCATCAGCCGGGCCTGCATCTCGAGCGCGTCGAGGCGCTGGGTGGTCAGCGTGACCCCTGACACCGAGCGGGTCAGGATCTGCAGGTCGACGTCGGGGCCCACCGCCTCCCGCATCTTGTCCTGGCACTCGAAGGGGTCCTCACCGACGTAGAAGAAGGGCGCCTGGTAGCGCGCGCCGCCGCCGAACTCGAAGTGCCGGATGCCGGCCTCCTTGGCGGCGAACTCCATCGCCGGCAGGATGTCGGCGAGCCGCACCTTGCCGCCGAACGAGCTCTGCAGCCCGTCGCGGAAGGGCGTGAACATGACGCGGATCTTCTTCGGAGTGGCGGCGAAAATCATGTCTCCTCCTCGATGCGGGTCACCCTGGCGCCAGGGTAGGCTGCGGCGACGACGGTCGAAATGGCGGCGACGACGGCCGGGTCGGTCCGCTGTGCGGCCGCGGGGAACACGAAGGTGATGAGCTCCATCAGCAGGGCGAGCACGCCGAGCAGGATGAAGACGGCGACCATGGCGATCAGGCAGGCGGAGAACAGACCGGTCACATCCACGTGGTGCTCCTGTTCAGGATCCGGCGAACTGAGATCGCAGCCGCCATCATGATCGACCGTCCACCCCCCGGGCGCTGGTGGCTCCAGAATACAAGGATTTTCGTCGTCGTCCAGTGAGTCGGGAAATTCTCCAACCCGGCTCGGGTCGGCGCCTCCCTAGAGCCGTCGGGCTCGCGAGAACAAACGGCGGTCAGCCGACCCTGTCGGCGTGCTGCCGCGCAGGCCTCGCGCCCCCGGTCCGAGGAGTGGGTTAAGCTTGACGCGTGAACCAGGCTGCAGGAAACGGCATCGGTGGCCGCTGGCTGTTGATCGGCGCGTCGGCGGTGGTCCTCCTCGCGGGGCTCAAGGCCGCCCAGTCCCTCCTCATCCCATTTCTCCTCGCGCTGTTCCTCGCGATCATCTGTGCACCTTCGGTGTCCTGGCTCGCCCGGCATCGGGTGCCCGTGGGAGCGGCGGTGCTGCTGGTCATGCTCGTGCTGCTGGCGCTGTTTACCGCCTTCGGCGCCGTGGTCGGCGGCTCGGTCAACGAGTTCGCGACCTTCGCGAGCGAGTACCAGGGCCGCTTCGACGAGCTCGTCGCCACCCTCAGCGCATGGCTCGAAGCACACAAGATCGAAACGGGCTCGCTCGATGCCGTGAGCATGCTCCAGCCGGGACGACTCATGAACCTCCTCGGCGGGGCGCTCCGAAGTCTCGCCGCGGTGCTCTCGAACCTCTTCCTCATCCTTCTGACGATGATCTTCCTGATGCTCGAGGCGGCGAGCCTGCCGGCCAAGATGCAGGCGATCGGCGGCGGCGGCCGACTCGATCTGGAGCAGCTGCGAAAGGTCGTCACCCAGGTGCAACGCTACCTCGCGATCAAGACCGCCACCAGCCTCGTAACCGGCGTGCTGATCGGCGTCTGGACGGCGGTGGTCGGCCTCGATTTCGCCGTCGTGTGGGGCCTGCTCGCCTTCCTGCTCAACTACATCCCCAATCTCGGCTCGATCGTCGCCGCCGTCCCGGCCGTGTTCCTTGCCCTCGTCCAGGAGGGCGTCGCCTACGCCGCGTTGGTGGCCATCGGCTATGTCCTGGTCAACGTGGGCATCGGCAACTTCGCCGAGCCCTACCTGATGGGCCGGATCGCCGGACTCTCGACCCTGGTGGTGTTTCTCTCGCTGGTCTTCTGGGGCTGG
>DATIVB010000382.1:0-8098 GCA_035466375.1 Chondromyces sp. | reverse complement strand
GTGGAAGATGGCCGCGATGTAGGCGCCGACCCCCGCGGCGAGGAACATGTAGCCGAGCTGGGAGACCGTCGAGTAGGCGAGCACCTTCTTGATGTCGTTCTGCGCGAGGCCGATGGTGGCCGAGAACACCGCGGTGACGCCCCCGATCACCGCCACCGTCAGCATGGCGGTGGGGCTCATCTGGTAGAAGAAGTTGCAGCGCGCCACCATGTAGACGCCGGCGGTGACCATGGTCGCGGCGTGGATCAGGGCCGAAACCGGGGTCGGGCCGGCCATCGCGTCGGGCAGCCAGACATACAGCGGCAGCTGCGCCGACTTGCCCATCGCGCCGACGAAGAGCAGCACGCCGATGATGGTGGCGGCGGCGGCGAACTGGCCGTTGTGGTCGGCCGCCATCGCCTGGTGCAGGCCTGAAAACTCGAGGGTGCCGAAGTAGGCGAAGGCGAAGAAGATCGCGAGCAGAAATCCGAAGTCGCCGATGCGGTTGACGATGAAGGCCTTCATGCCGGCCGCGGCGCACCAGTCCTTCTCGAAGTAGAAGCCGATCAGGAGGTAGGAGCAGAGACCGACGCCCTCCCAGCCGACGAAGAGCACCGGCAGGTTGGAGCCGGTGACCAGGGTCAGCATGGCGAACATGAAGAGGTTGAGGTAGGAGAAGTAGCGCGCGTAGGCGCGGTCGGACTCGGAGTGCATATAGCCCACCGAGTAGAGGTGGATGAGGAAGCCGACGAAGGTCACGAAACCGACCATCACCGCCGACAGGGCGTCGAGCTGGAAGGAGGCCGCGATGTCGAGCGGCACCGTGCGGCCGCCGATAATCGTCAGCTCGCCCCCCGAAATCCAGGTGAAGGCCGTGACCACGTAGGGCTGCTGGATGTCCTCGCGCAGGATCCACTGCACGACCGCCCCCCACCCCCACAGCCAGGCGGCGCCCGAGCCGAGCAGGGCCACGGTGTGGGTCACGGTCTTGGAGAGGCCGAGCCGGTTGGAGACCAGCCCGTTGAAGGCCGCTCCGATCAGCGGGAACACGGGCACGAGCCAGATCAGGTCGTAGAGAGTCATCCCGTCAGCTCCGCATCACATCGGCCTCGTCGAGGGCGATGGTGTCCTTGAGGCGCACGAGGGCGATGATCAGTCCGAGGCCGATGGCCGCCTCGGCGGCGGCGATGGTGATCACGAAGATCGCCAGCACCTGGCCGGCGAGGTCGCCGAGCCGGAAGGAGAAGGCGATCAGGTTGAGGTTGACGGCGTTGAACATCAGCTCGAGGGACATCAGCACCGTGATGAAGTTGCGGCGCACCATGACGCCGACGAGTCCCAGGCAGAAGAGGATCAGCGACAGCGCGACGTAGGGCTCGGCGGAGATCACAACCGCACCTCCTCGTCCGGCCCGCTCAGGGCCTCGTCGCGGCGGCCGAAGATGATGGCCCCGATCATGGCCACCAGCAGCACCACCGACACGATCTCGAAGGGCACCAGGTAGGTCGTGTAGAGGACCCAGCCCACCGCCTCGGTGTTGCCGACGGCCTCGCCGCCGACGGCCTGCATCGCGGCGGCGCCGCCGTCGCCGGCCGCCATCGTCCCGAGCAGGATCCCGACCGCGATCATGCAGCCGACGAGCACGCCGCCGAGCACCGCCAGCGGCGCGACCCCGGACAGGAAGGCGTCCTCGAGCCGCAGGTTCTTGACCCGCACCAGCATGATCACGAACAGGTACAGGACCAGGATGCCGCCGGCGTAGACCAGCACCTGCACCGCGGCCAGGAACTCGGCGTGGCGCAGCACGAAGAGCACCGCCACCATGATGAAGGTCTCGAGCAGGGCGAGGGCGGAGTGGACCGGGCTCTTCAGCGCGATCACGCCGACCGCCCCCGCCACCGCGAGCGCGGCGACCGCGAAAAAGACGATGGCCTCGAAGTTCGCGACCAGGAAATCCATCACTCCGCTCCTTCTCCCCCGCGCTAGCCTTCGGTCGACGGGGCGGCGACCTTGGTCTTGGGCGCTGCCGGGTTCTGGCCGTCCTTGGGCAGCACCACCCCCGGGAAACCGATCATGCCCTCCCAGCCGGCAAGCCGCTCCTTGGTGTAGTAGAGGCGCTCGTCGCGCTCGTACACCGAGCCTTCGTAGCTCAGGGTGGTGAGCCAGATCGCCTTGGGCTCGGTCGGGCAGGCCTCTTCGCAAAGACCGCAGAACATGCAGCGTTTCACGTCGATGTCGTAGCGGTCGATGATCTTCTTCTTTTTCTTCTTGCCGTCGATCTCCTCCACCTCGGTGTGGTCGGTGATGAAGATGATGTCGATCGGGCAGGCCTTGGCGCACAGGTGGCAGTCGATGCAACGCTCGAGGTCGTAACCGAACAGGCCGCGGAAGCGCTGCGGCGGCTCGAGCCGCTTCTCGGGGTACTGGACGGTCTCCTTCTTGCGGAAGAGGTAGCCGCCGGTCACCGCCATGCCACCGAAGAGGTCGGTGGGAATCAGGCGTCGTACGAAGTCGCCAACACTCATGAGCTCATCCCTTCAGGAGGAGGACGCCCAGCGCCACCAACATGACGTTGGCGAGCGACAGGGGGAGCAGCCACTTCCAGCCGATCTGCATCAGCTGGTCGAAGCGATAACGCGGGAAGGTCCCACGGAACCAGATGTAGAGGAAGATGAAGGCCAGCACCTTGGCGGCGTACCAGAAGAACGGCGGGATCACGTCGAGAAAGCCGAGCAGCTCGACGTTCGGGAAGGGCCGCAGCCAGCCGCCGAAGAAGAAGATCACCGCCAGCGACGACACCACCAGCATGTTGGCGTACTCGGCGAGGTAGAAGAACGCGAACTTCATCCCCGAGTACTCGGTGTGGAAGCCGGCGACCAGCTCGGCCTCGGCCTCGGGCAGGTCGAAGGGGTTGCGGTTGGTCTCCGCGACCCCGCACACGAAGTAGATGCCGAAGGCGAGGATGCCCGGGAAGATGTACCACAGCCCGGCCTCGCGCTGCGCCTCGACGACCCCGACCAGCGACAGGGTGCCCGCCATCAGAAGCACCGACACCACCGCGAGGACCATCGGCACCTCATAGGAGACCATCTGCGCACCGGAGCGCAGGCCACCCATGAGCGAGAACTTGTTGTTGGAGGCCCAGCCGCCGAGGATGATGCCGTAGACGCCGATCGAGGACACCGCGAACACGAAGAGGACCGCGATGTTGATGTCGGCCAGGAACGGTGTGACCTCGACCCCGGCGACGGTGAACGGTTCGCCCCACGGGATCACCGCCCACACCAGGATGGCCGGCGCGAAGATCAGGATCGGCGCGAGCATGAAGACGAAGCGCTCGGCGCGCCCCGGAATCAGGTCCTCCTTGACGAACAGCTTGAGCCCGTCGGCGATGGGCTGCAGCCAGCCCTTCGGGCCGACCCGGTTGGGGCCGAGCCGGACCTGCATGTAGGCGAGGAACTTGCGCTCGGCAAACGTCAGGTAGGCGACCGTCAGCAGCAGCACCCCGAGGATCACGACGCCCTTGATCAGGGGCACGCCGATGTAGAGCATCAGAGGGTCGGTCATGAACGACTCCCCGCGTCTTGAATTAGGAAGTAGGAATTAGGAATTAGGAATTCAGGGCCGAGTGACGAGCGCGATGCCGTGCCGTCATTCCTCATTCCTAATTCCTCATTCCTAATTTTCACCGTCATCGGTCGATCTCCCCGAGTACGATGTCGAGGGTGCCGATGACCGCCATCAGGTCGGCCACCAGGTGGCCCTCCACCATGGCGGGTAGCACCTGCAAGTTGATGAAGGACGGCGGACGCACGTGGCAGCGGTAGGGCGCGGTGCCCTTCTCGGTGGCGACGATGAAGTAGCCGAGCTCTCCCTTGGGGGCCTCCACCGCGCCGTAGACCATGCCCTCCTTCGAGCGCAGGATCTTCGGGACGCGCGCCATCGACGGACCTTCCGGCAGCCTGTCGAGGCACTGGCGGAGGATCCGAACCGACTGCCGCATCTCCTCCATCCGCACCAGGTAGCGGTCGTAGGTGTCGCCCTTGGTCCCGATGGGAATCTCGAAGTCGATCTCGTCGTAGCGGTCGTACGGGAACACCTTGCGGATGTCCCATCTGACGCCGGAGCCGCGCAGCGGCGGACCGGTGAGGCCCCACTCGATCGCCTCCTCGGCGCTGACGACGCCGATGCCGATGGTGCGCTGCTTCCAGATCCGGTTCTCGGTGAGCAGGTTCTCGTACTCGTCGATGTGGGCGTTGAACCCGTCGACCAGCTCCGAGCAGCGGTCGACCCAGCCGTCCGGCAGCTCGAAGGGGACGCCGCCGATCTTCATGCAGTTCAGGGTCAG
This sequence comes from Chondromyces sp., assembly GCA_035466375.1. Classification (GTDB taxonomy): domain Bacteria; phylum Acidobacteriota; class Thermoanaerobaculia; order Thermoanaerobaculales; family Sulfomarinibacteraceae; genus Sulfomarinibacter. The sequence continues at coordinate 3,771 of DATIVB010000382.1, read as the reverse complement.
GCGGGCGCCGCAGTACTGCTCGAAGAGGTCGAGGATCGCGTCGCGCTCGCGGAAGGTGTAGAAGAACGGGGTGATGGCGCCGATGTCGACGGCGTGGGTCGCCAGCCACACGAGGTGCGAGGCGAGCCGCTGCAGCTCGGCCAGGATCATGCGGATGTAGGCGGCGCGCGGCGGGATGGTGATCCCGAGCAGCTTCTCCATGGCGACGCAGAAACCCTGGTTGTTGGTCGCCGCCGCGACGTAGTCCATGCGGTCGGTGTGCGGGATGCACTGCGGGAAGTCCATCGTCTCGAAGAGCTTCTCGGTCCCGCGGTGGAGGTAGCCGATGATCGGCACCGCCTCCATGATCTTCTCGCCGTCGAGCTTCATCTTGACCCGCAGCACGCCGTGGGTGGCCGGGTGCTGGGGCCCGAAGTTGATCTCCATCTCCTCGACGTCGAAGAGGGAATGATCGGGAACCTTCATGCGGTCTCCCCTTCCTCGCCCGCCGCGTCCTCGGGCGGCGGGCCGCCGCCCGGCGGGTACGTGTCGGGGTAGATGGCGGCGCCGGTGTCGATGCCTTCGACCGGGAAGTCCTTGCGCAGCGGATGGCCGTTGAAGCCCTCCCAGGTCAGGATCCGCTCGAGCCCGGGATGGCCCTCGAAGACGATGCCGAACATGTCGTAGGCCTCGCGCTCCATCCAGTTGGCGGTCTTCCACACCCCGCTGACGCTCGCCACCGGCGTTTCGTCGGCCACCGCCGCCCGCAGGCGCAGGCGCTTCGAGTCGTCGTGCCGGTGCATCCAGTAGACGGCGTCGAAGCGGCCCTCCTCGCGGCCCGGCCAGTCGATCGCCGTCAGGTCGACCAGGAACCTGTAGCCGAGGCCGTCCTTGAGGAAGGAGCAGATCTCGACAATACGGTCGGCGGGCACGGTCAGGGTGACCTCACCCGCGTAGCGGTCGGCCGCCAGCACCGCGCCCGGCAGCTCGGCGTTCAACGCCGCGGCGTCGGGGTCATCGGCCGCATCCTCGTGGTCGGGCGGCACCGGTTTTTCTTCCCAGGGCGGCTTCGGCTCCTCGCTCTCGGCGGCTGCCGCGGCGGCCGCCTTCTTAGCGGCGGCGCGGGCCTGTGCCTCGGCGATCTTGGCCGCCTTCTCCTCGTCGGAGAGGGGCTTTTTCTCGGTCGTCGGCGCGTCGCCGCCTGCGGCAGCCGCGGTCTCGGGGGCTTTGTCGTCGGCGGGCGGCGCCGATTCGGGGGGCGGGGTGGTCGGTTTGTCGTCGCTCATGCCGCCCTCCTCACGAGGCCCGGCTGCGGGCGATGGTCTCGCGATCGATCTTGCGCTGCAGCTGCATGAGGCCGTAGAGCAGCGCCTCGGGGCGCGGCGGGCAGCCCGGGATGTAGACGTCGACCGGAATGATGCGGTCGACACCCTGGGTCACGGCGTAGGTCTTGTAGGGCCCGCCGCAGGTGGCGCAGGAGCCCATCGCCAGCACCCACTTGGGGTCGGCCATCTGGTGGTAGAGCCTTTTCACGACCGGCGCCATCTTCTCGGTCACGGTGCCGGCGACGATCATCATGTCGGCCTGGCGCGGCGAGCCGCGGAAGACCTCGGCGCCGAAGCGCGCCATGTCGTAGCGCGGGTCGAGCACGGCCATCATCTCGATCGCGCAGCAGGCGAGGCCGAACTGCATCGGCCACAGCGACGAGCGCCGCGCCCAGTTGAAGACCGTGTCGTAGGTCGTAGTGATGATGTTCTTTTCGAACCGGTTCTCGATCAGGCCCATTCGAGAGCCCCCCTTCGCCAGGCGTAGAGATAGCCGACGAGCAGGATGGCGAGAAACACCATCATCTCGATGAATCCGAACAGCGCCAGCTCGTCGAACATCACCGCCCACGGGAAGAGGAAGATGGTCTCCACGTCGAACACCACGAAGAGGACGGCGATCAGGTAGTAGCGGATAGAGAACCGGCTGTCGAGTGCGAACGAGGTGGGCTCGATGCCGCACTCGTAAGGCTCCGCCTTGACGGGGTCGTACGAACCGAAGCGGATCACCCGTGCGATGAGCAGGATGATGATCGGGACGGTGACCGCGACGAGAGTGAAAATCAGAATCGGGACGTAGTGTTCCATTCCCCTCCTCCAGTCGGGCCGGTTCATTCTAGCCGGGACGCCACGCTTGTCAATCTTTTCACAAGCTCATGAACACGGGTCTCAGACAGCGGCGCAACATTCGAACGTTCAACGTTTAACGTTGTGACCGGGAGGCACCGAATCAACCGCTCCCGTGGACCACTCCCCCACCGCTTTCGGGTGCGCGCCGGGTTCCCGGTCGAGGCAGCGGTACGCGATGGCCTCGGCGAGGTGTGCGGACGAGAGGCGTTCCTCGCCCGCCAGGTCGGCGACCGTCCGGGCCACCCGTAGGATCCGGTGGTAGGCGCGGGCCGAGAGCCCGAGCCCGCGGCTCGCGTGCTCGAGAAGACGGCGGCCGTCGTCCCCGGGCCGCGCCCAGCGCCTGATCGCGTCCGGCCCCATCTCGCCGTTCAGGCGCAGCCCGGCGCCTGCAAACCGCTCGCCCTGGAGCCGCCGGGCCGCCGCCACCCGGGCGGCGACCGCCGCCGAGGCTTCGCCGCGCCGGTCCGCCGACAGCTGCCGCCAGGGCACCGCCGGCACGGCCACCTGGAGGTCGAGCCGGTCGAGCAGCGGGCCCGAGAGGCGGCCCCGGTAGCGCTGCACGGCGAGCGGGGTACACCGGCAGTCGAGCCGGTCGTCGCCGAGGAAGCCGCAGGGGCAGGGGTTGGCGGCCGCCACCAGCTGCAGGTTGGCGGGGAAGCTGAGCGTCGATTGGGCGCGTGCCACCGTCACCTGGCGGTCCTCGAGCGGCTGGCGCAGGGCCTCGAGCACGTCGCGCCGGAACTCGGTGAGCTCGTCGAGGAACAGGACCCCGTTGTGGGCGAGCGACGCCTCCCCCGGCTGCGGGCTCGCGCCGCCGCCGATCAGGGCCACCGCCGAGCAGGTGTGGTGCGGGGCCCGAAAGGGGCGCGCCGACATCAACCCCGCCGGCCGCGGCACGCGCGTCGAGACCGAGTAGATGCAGGTCGTCTCGAGAGCCTCGTCGAGGCCGAGTGGAGGCAGGATGCCGGGCAGGCGGCGCGCCAGCATCGACTTGCCGCTGCCCGGAGGGCCCATGAACAGCAGATGGTGGCCGCCGGCGGCGGCGATCTCGAGCGCCCGCCGCGCCTGCTCCTGGCCGATGACATCGGCGAGGTCGGGCGCGGGGCGCGGCCGGGTGGGGGGGTCGCCGTCCCGGGCGGCGCCGTCCGGCACCGTCCCGTCCCGCACGTAGCGCACGACCTCGCCGAGGGTCGATGCCGGTACCACCCGGATCCCGGACACCACCGAGCCTTCGCGCCGGTTGGCGGCCGGTATCACCGCCTCGGGGATGCCGCGGTCGCGCGCCGCGAGCACGATCGGCAGCGCCCCGCGCACCGGCTGTAGTCGGCCCTCGAGCGACAGCTCGCCGAGCAGCAGCCGGTCCTCGAGAGCGGCCGCCGGCACGTCGCCGGTGGCGCCGAGAAAGGCCATCGCCATCGCGAGGTCGAGGCCCGCCCCCTCCTTGCGTTCGTCGGCCGGGGCCAGATTGATGACGACATTGGCCGGCTCCGAGCGCCGGCCGAGGTGGCGGATCGCCGCGAAGATCCGCTCGCGCGCCTCCCGGACCGCCGTGTCGGGGAGACCGACCACCGTCACCGACGGCTGCTGGGCGCGGATCCGGTCCACCTCCACGGTCACG
>DATIVB010000381.1:0-4286 GCA_035466375.1 Chondromyces sp. | reverse complement strand
CCTGGACCGGGTCCCCCGCGAGCATCCCGGCTACGCCATGGCCCTCTTCAAGCGCGCCCAGGTGAGCGTGCTGCTGGGCGAGCCCGACCGGCAGCAGAAGGTGCAGCTCGCCTACCGGATGGCCGACCCCGAGATCCGCCGCATGATCGAGAACGAGCCGCTCTTTGCGGGGCTGCCGCTGCGCTGAGGAAGGCGTTCGGCTCATTCTGGATCGCATGGAATGAGGGCATCGGATACCGCCCGGGTCCGTCTCCGTCTCCGTCTCCGTGCCCGGATTCAGCTTCAGTGACAGTGGCAGATGACAGTGACAGATGACAGTGACAGTCTCAGTGGCAGCTGCAGGATCAGAGGACAGCGTCCTTGGCCGCGACCGGGGCAGCGAGCCGGGGGCGCGACCGCGGCATGGCCACCTCCCGCTCACATCGTTTGAACGTTGGAACGTTGAACGTTAGAACGTTCGAGCCCGGAGCGGGCTTCAGGGCGTCGGGTGACGCCCGGACAGCCGCGACAACCTCACCCACCCACCCGGCAGCCGAGACGGCTTCCCCATAATACCCACCCCGCGCGGTGCCGCTTTGTGGGGCACGCGTCTCGCGTGCCGGGTGGGTGGACGGAAATCCGAAATCGACGTGAGGGCGGACGGGCAACGTTCAAACGTTCAACGTTTTAACGTTCAAACGACCGGGGTGGGCACGCGGGTGGGAGTTCGAAATTCGAAATCCGAAATCGTCCTGTCGCTACTTCGCTTCGGCGGCCACCAGCTCCATCGCGCGCTCGATGGGAATCCGCACCACCCCGTCGCCCTCGCTGACCCAACCATAGCTGTTGAGGAGCTCGAGCTGTGAGGCCTCGTGCTGCTGCAGCACCTGGTTGCCCTGGGTCAGGACCTTCCTCTCGACCTCGGTCTGCTGCGCACCGAAGAAGAAGGCCTGCAGCACGACGATGATCACGAACAGCAGGATCGCCGAGATGATGCCGATCACGGCGGAGGCAACCACGTTGGGGTCGTCATAGCGCACAGGCAAACTCCGTTTGAATGAGGAATTCGGAATGAGGAATTCGGAATTCCCCCCCAGCCCCCCTCACAGCTCGTCGGACCCGAGGTTGGGAGGGCGGCATTCCTAATTCCTCATTCCTAATTCCTGATTCCGAGTTCATCGTCATGCGTTCTCGAACGCGAGGGACTCTTCGAGGCGGGGGTCCTTCTCCGCGATCACCGAGTGCCTGCCCAGCCTCAGGATGACGGCTGCCGAGAAGACACCGCTCATACCGAGGAAGCAGAGCACGTCGAGGAGGCCGAAGCGGGCGACCGCCGGGCTGAACTCGGGGATCACCAACCAGTAGATGTCGATCCAGCACATGACGGCGACGTAGGCGCCGGTCACCGCCAGCAGCGCCGGCCGGCGCTTGATGGCCCGCGAGACCAGCAGCAGGAAAGGCAGCACGAAGTGGCCGAAGATCAGCAGCAGACTCACCACCGTCCAGTCTCCGGTCTGGCGCTTGAGGAACCACTGGGTCTCCTCCGGGATGTTGCCGTACCAGATCAGCATGTACTGCGAGAAAGCGATGTAGGCCCAGAAGACGACGAAGCCGAACAACAGCTTGCCGAAGTCGTGGTAGTGCTCGACCGTGACCGCGTTCGGCAGGATGCCCTTGAGCTGCAGCCCGAAGAGGATCTTCGGCATCACCGCCAAAAAGGCGACCACCGACGCGGCGAAGTAGTAGACCCCGAAGATGGTCGAGAACCAGTGCGGGTCGAGCGACATCAGGAGGTCGAAGGCCGCGAAGTTGAGGCTCAGGGCGAACACCACCATGCCCGGCGCGCTCAGCCGCTCCATGCGCAGGGTGAGCGCGGGATCGCCGCTCGCATCCTGGGCCACCGAGGTGCGGTGGAGGTAGCTCGCCATCAGTCCCCAGAGGACGAAGTAGACGACCAAGCGGATGACGAAGAAGGTCGGGTTGAGGAAGGCGATCTTGCCCGCCAGCAGCGGGTCGTGGGCCGCGGCCGCGGTGTCGGTCCAGTGGTAGAGGTGGTCCATGCCGAGGACCACGGGGATCGCGAGGACCGCCATCAGCCACACGTTGGCGGCGACCGCCTCGGCGACCCTGCGCACGACCACGCTCCAGCCGGCGCGGGTGCAGTGCTGGAGCAGCACGAAGAAGAGCCCGCCGAGCGAGATGCTGAGGAAGAAGGCGAAGCTGACCAGGTAGGTCTCGAGCAGGTGGTCCGCGCCGTGCTCGAGCATCCCGGCGAGCACCAGCGATCCGCCGATCCCGAGGACCGCCAGAGCGGCGCAGATCAGCAGTGCGGGCCGCGCGGCCGTGCCGAGCTGCCGGTTCTCGGTCGTGATGTCAAGCACGTTCGACTGCATGTGCGCCTCGCTATCGCAGTTGCGCCCGAATGGCGGGCGGGACGTCGTCGACGGTTGCGTTCTGGCTTCGCTGCAGGGCCCGCACGTAGGCCACCACGGCCCATCGGTCCTCGACCGGGATCTGAGAACCGTAGCCCGGCATGTTGCGGATGCCGTTGGTGATGGTGTTGTACAGGTGGCCGTCCGGGCGCTGCCGGATGAGATCGGAGTGGAACGAGGTCGGGGGCGTCCAGGTGCCCTCCTGAAGCTCGTCCGCGCGCCTCGCGACCATGCCGTCGCCGAACCCCGCGAGACCGTGGCACGGCGAGCAGAAGACGTCGTAGCGCTGGCGCCCGCGCTCCAGAACCCCCTGGTCGACCGGCATCGGGTTCGCCTCGACCCAACCGTCGCCGACCCTGCCGGTCGTCACGTCGGGCCGGTCGAGGTCGGCGCCCCTCGCGACGGTCCCGGGGACCGGCGGGCGCATCGCCCGGCGGTCGGCGAACAGCGGGTTGCGCGACTGGGCCTCGTACCTGGGCTGGTTGTCCATGTCGGGCACGACGTGGATCCGCGGGTTGGGCGAGGTGGTCACGCGGGCGCGCATGATCAAGGCCAGCGGCACCCACGACACCACGACAAGGGCCACGACCGCGAACAGTATCCAGCTCGGGAGCTTCATCGCTCGCCCCCGATCTCCTCGATCTCTTCGACCGGCTGCCCCGAGATCTGCTCCAGAAGCCGTCGCGTCTCGTCGCGGTCGAACAGCGGGTCGGAGGCCTCCACCGAGATGAAGAAGGTGTCATCGGTGACGCGTTTGAACGCCCGGCTCGCAAACAGCGGGTGGGAGAGCCGCGGCAGCCCGTTGAGCGCGAGCATGCCCACGAGGGCGCTGATGGCGGCGAACAGGATGGTGGTCTCGAACGCGATCGGGATGTTGGCCGGCAGGCTGAACAACGGCTTGCCGCTGATCAGGAAGGGGTAGTCGACGGCGTTGGTCCACCACTGCAGGAGGATGCCCGCGGTGGTTCCGGTGAGACCCGCGCCGAACACGATGTACGGCAGGATGGTCTTCTTGACGCCCATGGCGGCGTCGAGGCCGTGAATGACGAACGGGGTGTGGGCGTCCCACCGCGTGTAGCCGGCGTCGCGCACCGCCCGCGCGCCCTTGAGCAGCTCGTCCACCTTGTCGAAGGCCACCAGGTAACCGAAGAGGGCACGCTGCTCCGGGCTGCCGCCGTTCGGGGTCGGGTCGCTCATCACACCACCTCCCGGGCGGCGATGTCGCCGTGGTAGTCGCCGTGCCCGCGGTGCCCCGGCCGGTCGAGGTGGGCCTGCGGCATCACGCCCTTGACCTCCGCCATCCCGACCATCGGCAGGAAGCGGACGAAGAGCAGGAAGAGCGTGAAGAACAAGCCGAAGCTGCCGACGAAGGTCAGGACGTCGACCGCGGTCGGACGGTAGTAGCCCCAGCTGGTCGGCAGGTAGTCCCGGCTCAGCGAGCTGACCACGATCACGAAGCGCTCGAACCACATGCCGACGTTGATCAGGATCGACGCCACCCACAGGACCACCGTGTTGTTGCGCAGCTTGCGAACCCAGAAGATCTGCGGTACCAGCACGTTGCAGCTGACCATGGTCCAGTAGGCCCAGGCGTAGGGCCCGAAGGCGCGGTTGAGGAAGGTGAAGGCCTCGTAGCGGTTGCCGCTGTACCAGGCGATGAAGAACTCGGTCGAGTACGCGAGGCCGACCATCATCCCGGTGGCGAGCATGATCTTGGCCATGTTCTCGAGGTGTCGGGCGGTGATGATCTCCTCGAGGCCGAAGATCTTGCGGGTCGGGATGATCAGGGTGACGACCATCGCGAAGCCCGAGAAGATGGCGCCGGCGACGAAGTAGGGCGGGAAGATCGTGGTGTGCCAGCCGGGCATGATCGAG
>DATIVB010000380.1:0-5294 GCA_035466375.1 Chondromyces sp. | reverse complement strand
TCGAGGGCGCCAGGGCGCGCGGGTGGCGGGGCCTGGTGGTGGTCCTCGACGGGACCCCGGCAGGAGGCGGGCCCGAGCAGGCGGCGGCCCTGGCCGCGTCCGGCCCCACCCTGTCCCAGCCCGACGCGACCGCGCCGCGGTGGCTGGAGGGAGATGGCGTGGTGGTGGCGGTCGGGGCGGACGCGGTGTCCGAGAGGCGGGTGCTCAACTGCACCGGAACCACCGCGCTGCTCGAGCTGGCCGCGGACCGCGGCCTCCCACGGCTGCTGGTCGCCGACACCGGGAAGGACGTCTCCGACGACGTGCTCCACGACATGGCGGCCGCGGCGCCCCGGCACCGCGACCCCTCCGGCCGCGAGTTTCCGGTCTTCGAGACCGCACCGTTGCTCCTGATCACCGCTCGTATCAGCGAAGAAAACACTTAGAATTCTGAATTCTCAATTCTCAATTTTGAATTCCCGCCCCTACCGCCCGCCTCTCAATGAGATGACACTGGTCCGGAATGTAGGCGGAGGCTTGAGCCTCCGCGAGGAGCGCGCCCTCGGCGAGCATCGCGCTTACGTTCCCGATGGCCACGAACGCGGACCCTGAAGGTCCCGCCTACCACGGACGGGACGTCGGCGCATGACCTTGTCCGCAATGTAGGCGGAGGCTTCAGCCTCCGCGAGGAGCGCGCTCCCGGAGAGCATCGCGCTCACGTTCCCCATGGCCACGATTGCGGACCCTGAAGGGCCCGCCTACAACGGACGGGACGTCGGCGCATGACCTTGTCCGCAATGTAGGCGGAGGCTTCAGCCTCCGCGGGAAGCGCGACACCGGTCCCATGCGCGCTCGTGATCTCCAACGCGACGATGGCAGGCGCTGAAGCACCTGCCTCCAACGGACTCTGCGTCGATGCCGTACCTCGACCTCAATGGGGGGCTTCAGCTCCAATAAGGAGCTCACCATAACCCCCAGCCTCAATTCTTGGTCGGGAATTCCGTCCACGCGCCGCTCGTCAGGAGGGCACATCGGAATTCCCGGCCGAGAATTGAGAATTGAGAACTTCATCGCGCGTCTGCGTGGGGCGCGGGTGTGTTAGAGTCGGCTCCGTGCGCGGATCCCTTCTCATCGCATTGGCCGTTGGCGCGTGGGTGGTTGCGGGCGCCGCCGCCGGACCGGCGCCTCCGGCGGACGCGATCGACGCGCTCGAGGGCGGGGCCAAGCTCGAGGCCCTGATCGCGCGCGTGGTGGAGCGGCAGCGGGCGGTGCGCTCGCTCAAGGCCGACTTCGTGCTCCACAAGAGCAGCGAGCTGCTCCTCGAAGAGGCGGTGTCGACGGGCGAGTTCCTGTTCGCAGCGCCGGACAAGGTGCGCTGGAACTACCGGCGGCCGGACCCGATGGTCGTGGTCTTCTCGGACGACATCCTCACCACCTTCCATCCCCGGCAGGCGCGCGCCGAGCGCGTCAAGGTGTCGGCCTCGCAGCGGCGCTTCATGCGCGTGCTCGCGGGGACCCAGCCGTTGGACGACCTCACCACCCACTTCGCCGTCACCCTCGCCGATCCGGGCGGTCAGGCGCCCTATCTGCTGAACCTGCGGCCGGTGGACGCGATGCTCAAGAAGAAGCTGCGCTCGGTGCGGCTCGAGGTCGACCGGACGCTCTTTCTGCCGGTGATGGTCGAGTACAACGAGGCCGACGGCGACAGCACCCGCTACGAGTTCAAGAACCTGGTCCTCAACCCGGAGCTCGACGCATCGCGCTTCCTCCTCGATCTCGGGCCCGAGGTCGAGCTGCAGACGATCGACGCCTCGGCGGGGCTCGGCTGAGCCCGGCGCCGGACCGCCCGCTCAATTCATCGATGCTGCCTTTTTCGGTCGTCGCCCGGGATCCCGACAGCGCCGCGCGCTCCGCCGAGCTCGGCACCCCGCACGGGAAGGTGCGCACGCCCGCCTTCATGCCGGTGGGCACCGCGGGTACGGTCAAGGGCATCGCCGCGTGGGAGCTCGAGCGGCTGGCGCCGGAGATGGTGCTCGCCAACACCTACCACCTCCTGCTGCGGCCGGGCGTGGAGCGCATCCGCCGCCTCGGCGGGCTGCACCGGGTGCTGGCCTGGCCCGGTCCGGTGCTGACGGACTCGGGTGGCTTCCAGGTGTTTTCGCTCGCGGCGCGGCGGCGGCTCGACGCCGACGGGGTGAGCTTCCGCTCCCACATCGACGGCGCCGAGCACCGCCTGACGCCGGAAAACGTGGTCGACGCCCAGGCGGATTTCGGGGTCGACGTGGCGATGGTCCTCGACGAGTGCCTGCCCTACCCGGTGGACCGGGCCACGGCCGAGGCCTCGACCATGCGCAGCGTGGACTGGGCGCGGCGCGGTCTCGCGCGGGCCTTGAAGCTGCGGCAGCAGCAGGGCCCGGAGTGGGCCGGCGGGCTGTTCGCGATCCAGCAGGGCTCGCTCGATGAGGCGCTGAGGCGGCGCTCGAGCGAGGCCCTCGCCGAGCACCCCTTCGACGGCTTCGCGGTCGGCGGGCTCGCGGTCGGCGAGCCGACGGCGGCGCTCCACGAGGCGGTGGCGATGGCGGCGCCGATGCTGCCCGACGAGAGGCCGCGCTACCTGATGGGGGTGGGATACCCCGAGGACCTGCTCGCCGCGATCGCCTGCGGGGTCGACCTCTTCGACTGCGTGCTGCCGACCCGCTCGGCGCGCACCGGCAAGGTCTTCACCTCGCGGGGCGAGCTGGTGATCAAGAACGCCCGCTACGCCGACGACCCGGGCCCCCTCGACCCCGACTGCGCCTGCCCGACCTGCGCGGCCTACCCGCGCGCCGTGCTGCGCCATCTCTTCGTCGCGAACGAGGTGACGTCGGTGGTCCTGCTGACGGTGCACAACCTGACCTATTTCCTGAGCTTGATGCGCGGGGCCCGGGAGGCTATCATGGCGGGCCGCTACATGCGGTTTCGCGCCGCCGTCGAGGCCGCCAGGGGGGCGGAGCGACGGCGCGGGACGCCAGCAACTGAGGAGAGGTGAGTCATGGAAAGTTCAGCCGGGGGCGGCCCCCTGTCGATGATCGTCATGTTCGCCCTGATCTTCGGGGTCTTCTACTTCCTGGTCATCATGCCGGCCAAGAAGCAGCAGAAGAAGAAGGAAGCGATGATCGCCGCCCTCAAGAAGGGCGACAAGGTCGTCACCTCGGGCGGCATCTTCGGCACCATCGCCGCCGTCGAGGAGCAGACCCTGCTGCTGAAGATCTCCGAGAACACCAAGATCAGGATTTCGAAGAGCGCGATCGGCGGACCGATCGGCGAGGACGGTGCACCGTCCGAGCCCGCGTGAAGCGGAGGCGAGCGTGGACAAGAAGCTGCTGTGGCGCATCATCCTCATCGTGGCCGTGGCCGGCATCAGCCTGTGGTCGTTGTACCCGCCGGGGGAGAAGATCAAACGCGGCCTCGACCTGTCGGGGGGCATCCACCTGGTCCTCCAGGTGCAGACCGACGACGCCATCAAGGCCGAGCTCGACGACTCCGCCCAGCGCCTGGTGAGCCGCGCCCGAGAAGAGGGCGTGACCATCACCCAGGGTGAGTCGAACATCGAGGAGCTCAGCTTCTCGGTGAACGTGCCGGCCGACACCGACACGGCCAAGCTGCGCGAGCTCGCCGACAACTGGGTGCCGGGCTACAGCGTGAACCCCGGCGCCGGGCAGTGGACCTTCGAGCTGCCGCCCAACATGGACAACACCGTGCGCGACATGGCGGTGCGGGCGTCTCTGGAGACGATCTGGAACCGGGTCGACCAGTTCGGCGTTGCCGAGCCGGTCATCCAGCGCCAGGGTCTTGACAGCGACCGCATCCTCGTCCAGCTCCCGGGCGTGGACGACCCGGCGCGGGTCAAGGACCTCATCTCCTCGACCGCCTTCCTCGAGTTCCAGGAGGTGGTCGCAGGCCCCGCCCCCGACCGCCAGAGCCTGCTCGCCAGCATCGGCGGCATCGTGCCCTCGGACTCCGAGGTCCTGCCTGGCGACCGCGAGGGTCTCGACGGCTCGGTCATCGGCACCGACTTTTACCTGCTCAAGAAGGCCGCCATCATCTCCGGCCAGGAGCTGCGTTCGGCGCGGCGAAGCCAGGACGAGTACGGCCAACCGGTGGTCAACTTCGCCACCCAGCCCTACGCGGCCGACAAGTTCGGCCAGTACACCGGCTCGCACATCGGAACCCGGATGGCGATCGTCCTCGACCAGCGCGTGATCTCGGCCCCGGTCATCGAGTCGCGGATCCCCGGCGAGGGACGCATCACCGGCAGCTTCTCGATCGAGGAGGCCGAGGACCTGGCGTTGAAGCTCCGCGCCGGCGCGCTTCCCGCCACCATCACCTACCTCGAGGAGCGCACCGTCGGCCCCTCGCTCGGCCGCGACTCGGTGGTGCGCGGGGTGCGGGCCGCGGTGGCCGGCCTGCTGGTGGTGATGGTCTTCATGCTCGTCTACTACCGCCTCTCGGGTCTCAATGCCAACGTCGCGCTGGTCTTGAACATCATCATCCTGCTCGGCGCCATGGCCTACTTCGGCGCCACCCTGACCCTGCCCGGCATCGCCGGCATCATCCTGACCATCGGCATGGCGGTCGACGCCAACGTGCTCATCTTCGAGCGCATCCGCGAGGAGCTCGATGTGGGCAAGACCGTGCGCGCCGCGATCGACACCGGGTTCGCGCGCGCCTTCGGCACCATTCTCGACGCCAACCTGACCACGCTCATCGCCGCCCTCTTCCTGTTCAACTTCGGGACCGGGCCGGTCAAGGGCTTCGCCGTGACGCTGTCGATCGGCATTCTCGCGAGCGTGTTCACCGCCGTCTTCGTCTCCCGCACCCTCTACATGATCGCGCTCGGGGGGCGGGAGCGGATCGAGTCCCTCAGCATCTGATTCGAGACTAAGAGGCAACCATGCGCATCATCGGTGACACCAACATCCCATTCCTGTCCTACCGGCGGATCGCCATCACCATCTCGATCCTGGTGATCGCCGCGGGCCTGAGCTACGAGTTCATGGGCCACGGCCTCAACCTCGGCATCGACTTCGTCGGCGGCACCCAGGTCACGGTCAAGTTCAACGAGGCGCCGGACCTCGGCGAGCTGCGGTCGGCGATCACCGAGCTCGCCGTCGGCTCGCCGCTGATCCAGCGCTTCGACGAGGCGGAGAAGCACGAGGTCCTGATCCGGGTCGTCAACCCGGAGGGCGAGGAGGGCGACTTCACCAGCCCCATCCTCGAGCTGCTGCACGAGAAGTTCAACGCCGACATCGGCGGCCGCTTCGATCTCAACACCA